>DATEJV010000117.1:0-6664 GCA_035277745.1 Gammaproteobacteria bacterium
TCTGCGTGGCATGACCTAATTATGCGCCTGTAACTTTAAGAAGGTGAGGGGTAAGGGGTGAGGTGTGAGGGGTTAAGAATCAAGAAGCAACCAGAATTTAGGCTCCTCACTCCTCACTCCTCACTCCTCACTCCTCACTCCCTCACTCCCTCACCTCTTTCTTCCAGCACCGCCACCGCTGGCAGTTTCCTGCCTTCGAGAAATTCGAGAAACGCACCGCCACCGGTGGATATATAGGAGATGCGATCGGCCACGCCGTACTTGTCGAGCGCCGCGAGCGTGTCGCCGCCGCCGGCGATGGAAAACGCCGGGCTCTCGGCCACGGCCTCCGCCACCGCGCGCGTGCCCTCGCCAAACTGGTCGAACTCGAAGACGCCGACCGGGCCGTTCCACACAATGGTGCCGGCCTGTTTCAGGAATTGCGCATACAACTCCGCAGTATCCGGGCCGATGTCGAGAATCATCTCGTCCGCCCCCACCTCGCCCACTTGGCGCACATCAGCCTCCGCGCTCGCGGCAAACTCCCGCGCCACGACCACATCCACAGGCAGCGGGATGCTCCCCTTGCGCGCGCGCGCCGACTCCATGAGGCGCCTGGCCTCGGGAATCAATTCCGGTTCATACAACGATTTGCCGACCTTGTGGCCCGCCGCGGCAATGAAGGTATTGGCGATGCCGCCGCCGACGATCAGCTGGTCCACGACCTTGATCAGCGTATCCAGCAGCGTGAGTTTGGTGGACACCTTGGATCCCGCGACAATCGCCACCAGCGGGCGCGCGGGATGCTGCAGCGCACGCTCCAGCGCTTCCAGCTCGCCGGCCAGCAGCGGCCCCGCGCATGCGATGGGCGCGTATCTGGCCACACCGTGCGTGGAAGCTTCGGCGCGGTGCGCGGTGCCGAAGGCGTCCATCACGTAGATGTCGCAGAGTGCCGCCATCCTGCGCGCCAGAGACTCATCATCTTTTTTCTCGCCCTTGAGGAAGCGCACGTTCTCGCAGAGCACGGCCGATCCGGACTCAACAGCCACGCCCTTGAGCCAATCCCCGGCCAAGGGCACGTTCACGCCCAGAAGCTCGCTGAGCCGGGCGGCCACGGGCGCCAGCGACAGAGCCGCATCGTATGCGCCTTCCTTCGGACGTCCGAGATGCGACATGAGCATGACGCGTGCGCCGGTTTTGAGCGCCTGTTGGATCGTCGGCAGCGCGGCGCGGATGCGCGCGTCGCTGGTGATCCGGCCGGTCTCATCCAGCGGCACGTTGAAATCCTCGCGGATCAGCACGCGCTGGCCGTGCAGGTCGAGGTCGGTCATTTTGATCATCGACATGCCGGCTTCGCCCCAGTCATGAAGGTGCTGCAGACCGTGTATGGGTGCTGTGTACCGGGTGCTGCGTGCTGCGTCAAACCCGTTCTTTACGCAGCACTCAGTACGCAGAACGCCGCACCCGGATCTATTTCGCGTTCCAGAATGCCAGCGCCACATCCAGCATACGGCTGCTGAAACCCCACTCATTGTCGTACCAGCCGCAGACCTTCACCAACCGGTCCATGGCCTTGGTCATCCAGGCATCGTAAGTGCAGGACGCCGGATTGTGATTGAAGTCGGCCGACACCAGCGGCTTGTCGTTGTAATCCAGCACGCCTTTCAAAGCACCGGCGCTGGCCTTCTTCATGATGCCGTCAATCTCATCCTTGCTGGTGTCGCGCTTGGCCAGTATCGTGAGGTCCACGATCGAGACGTTGATGGTCGGCACGCGGATCGCAAAGCCATCGAGCTTGCCGGCGAGTTCCGGCAGCACCAGGCCGATCGCGGATGCCGCACCGGTCTTGGTGGGAATCATGGATTGCGTGGCGGAGCGTGCACGCCGCAGGTCCTTGTGAAATACATCGGTCAGCACCTGGTCGTTGGTGTAGCTGTGCACGGTGTTCATGAGGCCGCCGACGATGCCGACGCTCTCGTTCAGTACCTTGGCGAGCGGCGCGAGGCAGTTGGTGGTGCAGGAGGCATTCGAGATCACGGTGTGCGCGGCTTTCAGAATGCCGTGATTGACGCCGTACACCACGGTGGCGTCCACGCCTTCGGCGGGAGCGGAAATCAACACCTTTTTCGCGCCGCCGTGCAAGTGCGCCGCGGCCTTGGCTTTGCTCGCAAACAGGCCGGTGGACTCGATCACGAGTTCCGCGCCGGCGCTCGCCCAGGGAATCTTCGCCGGATCGCGCTCCGCGAACACGCGGATGCGGTCGCCGTTCACGACGATGGCATCGCCCTCCGCCGTCACGCTGCCGGGAAACTTGCCGTGCGCGGTGTCGTACTGGGTCAGATGCGCGTTGGTCGCGGCGTCGCCCAAGTCGTTGATGGCGACGATTTTCAACTCATTCTCGCGCCCCCCTTCATACAGTGCACGCAGAATGTTGCGGCCGATGCGGCCGTAACCGTTGATGCCTACCTTGATGGCCATGAACAAGCTCCTTGTCAGTCAGTTCATTCTGAAATCACGTGCTGCGTGCTGTGTGCTGCGTGAAAGCCAAGGATTCTTGCGCAGCACGCAGCACCGGACACCCAGCACCTTCTTACTTGCCGAGCGTCGCCTTCACATTCGCGACGACGTTTTCCACCGTAAAGCCGAATTCCTTGAACACTTCCTCGCCCGGCGCCGAGGCGCCGTAGTGATCAATGCCCACCACGCGCCCGCGGTCGCGGACGTAGCGCGGCCAGAATCCGGTGACTCCGGCTTCCACCGCCACGCGCGCCGTGACCGCTCGCGGCAACACGTATTCGTGCCAGTCCTTGTCCTGGGCGTCGAACACCGACGTACAGGGCATCGAGACCACGCGTACACGCAGTTTTTGTTTCGCGAGTTCCTTGGCGGCGTTCACCGCGAGGCCCACTTCCGAGCCGGTGGCGATGAGGATGGCGTCCGGCGCACCGTCGGTGTCCACCAATATATAGGCGCCGCGACGGATGTCGCGCACCTGCGCCGTGCTGCGCGTCTGATGCGGCAGATTCTGGCGCGAGAGCGCGAGCGTGGTGGGCCCCCGGCGGCGCTCGATGGCGGCTTGCCAGGCCACCGCGGTTTCCACGTCGTCGCAGGGGCGCCAGAGTTCCAGACCCGGCATCAAGCGCAGACTCGCGAGGTGCTCGATGGGCTGGTGCGTAGGGCCGTCACCACCGAGCCCGATGGAATCGTGCGTATATATAAGAATGCCGCCTGCACCCATGAGCGAAGCCAGGCGTACCGCATTGCGGGCGTAATCGGAAAACGTCAGGAACGTGCCGCCGTAGGGAATCAAGCCGCCGTGCAGCGTCAGGCCGTTCAATATCGTGGTCATCGAAAATTCGCGCACCCCGAAGTGCAGGTAATTGCCGCTGAAATCCTCGCGGCTCAGAACGCGCGAGCCTTTCCACCAGGTATCGTTGGATTCGGTGAGATCCGCCGAGCCGCCAACCAGTTCCGGCAGCAGCGGTCCAAAGCCGTTCAAGGCCTGCTGCGACGCCTTGCGCGTCGCCATGTCGGCGCCCTTGGCGGCGATGCCGGCTACGACCTGTTCGGCCTGTTTGGCCCAGTTCTCCGGCAGGCGACCCGCCGCGCGACGTTCGAACTCGGCCGCCAGTTCCGGGTACGACTTGCGGTACTCCGCGAACAGCTTGTTCCAGTTGTCCTCGAAGGCCCGGCCGCGCGCCTTCGCATCCCACGCGGCGTAATATTGTTTCGGAATCTCGAACGGCGGATATTTCCAATCGAGCGCGACGCGTGCCGCCGCGACTTCCTCGGCGCCCAGCGCCGAGCCGTGGCACGCCGCCGTGCCCTGCTTGTGCGGCGCGCCGTAACCGATGATGGTCTTGCAGCAGAGGATCGAGGGGCGGTCGGTGACCGCACGTGCCTCTTCGATCGCGCGCTTCACCGCCGCGCCGTCCATGCCGTCCACGTTGCGCACCGCGTGCCAGCCGTAGGCTTCGAAGCGCTTGGGTACGTCATCGGTGAACCAGCCCTTCACGTGACCGTCAATGGAAATGCCGTTGTCGTCGTAAAACGCGATGAGCTTGCCAAGTCCCAGCGTGCCGGCAAGCGAGCAGGCGCCGTGCGAGATTTCCTCCATCAGGCAGCCGTCGCCGCAGAACACGTAGGTGTGATGATCCACGATCTTGAAGCCGGGGCGGTTGAAATGCTGCGCCAGCAGCCGCTCCGCAAGCGCAAACCCGACGGCGTTGCCCAGGCCCTGGCCGAGTGGACCGGTGGTGGTCTCCACACCCGGCGTCACGCCGTACTCGGGATGGCCCGGAGTCTTGGAGTGCAACTGCCGCAGGCGCTCGATCTCGGCCATCGGCAGGTCGTAACCGGATAGATGCAGCGCCGCGTACTGCAGCATGCAGCCGTGGCCGTTGGAGAGCAGGAAGCGGTCGCGGTCCGGCCAGTGGGGATCGGCGGGATTGTGCTTCAGGTAGTCGTTCCACAGCACTTCGGCGATGTCCGCCATGCCCATGGGCATGCCGGGATGACCGTTCTTGGCGTGCTCTACCGCATCCATGGCCAACACGCGAATGCAATTGGCAAGTTCGCGACGCGAGGGCATTAGTGACTCCGCTCAGGCAGGGTGTCTATTTTCGCGCACGTTGCCCGCGGGGACAACTCGACCGCGTAAAATGTCGTCAGTCGTAGAGTAAGGCGGCTTTACCTTGAGCATCCCGTATCAACAGGAATTCGAAGTGCGCTGGGCCGATCTCGACCCCAACGGCCACATGCGCCACACCGCCTACATGGACTGCGCGGCACAGGCACGCGTCGGGTTTTTGAACGCCGACGGCTTTACGTTGGAGCGCTTCCGCGCGCTCGGCATCGGCCCGGTGCTGTTCCGCGAAGAGGCCCAGTACCTGCACGAAGTACGCGCCAACGAGCGCCTGCGCGTCACCACGGAAGTCTCGGGCCTGTCGCCCAACCGCAAGCACTGGCGCATCCGCCACCGGATTTTCAAGGCAGCCGGCGAACTCGCCTGTGTGGTGAACGTGCAAGGTGCGTGGCTGGACCTGCGGGTGCGAAAAATCGTGCCGCCGCCGGCGGAGCTCATGCAGGCGATGGAGAAGGTCCCGCGCACGGAGGATTTTGCCGAATTCGAGCCGCGCAAGCCCGCGTGAGATACGTCTCCTCATTCAGCTACAGCCTGAGTGACTGTTGCAAATCCCCACTCACTTCCCTTTTCCAAAGTGGGGCACGCGGTTAAGGAAATTTAATCTTGCAGTTGAGCGTCGAATCCGGAAACGGAATTAGACTTGCCAGCACTGCGCCCGCCCCACCCACCACGAGGTCCAGCCCATGAAAATCCTGCTACCGGCGATCCTGCTTTCCAGCCTGATATCACTCTCTGCGTTAGCGGCCACTGCGCCGCTGGCCCCGCAAACCGTCATCAGGATTCCCGGCGGCGAACACGGTATCGGTTTCGACGACATCGGCTACGCCGCACCGCTCAATCGCGTCACCGTGCCCGCGGGCGCCACCGGCAACCTGGTGCTGATTGATCCTGAGACCGACGCGCTCACCGTCATCCCCGGCGTAAGCGCCCCGCCCGCGAACGCCAAAGAGCGCCGCGAAGGCACGAGTTCGGCCATGTACGCCGAGGGCTATCTGTTCGCCAGCGATCACGATCCGGCGGAAGTGGTAGCCATCAATCCGGATACGCATGCCATCGTGGGGCGCACCGCGCTCGAAAGCGGACCGGACTACGTGCGTTATGTGGCCCGCACCCATGAAATCTGGGTGACCGAACCGGAGAAAGAGCAGATACAGATTTTCAAATTATCCGTGTCTCCAAAGCCCGTGCTCACGCCGGAAGTCGTTATTCACATCGCAGGCGGTCCAGAATCGCTGGTGATAGACAATCAGCGTAATCGCGCCTACGCGAACCTGTGGAAAGACAAAACCGTGGAAATGGAACTCAGTGGCCACAAGGTACTGGCCGAATGGCCCAATACCTGCAAAGGCTCACGCGGCCTGGCGCTGGACGAGGTCCATGACCACCTTTTCGTGGCCTGTACTGAAGGCAAGGTAGCGGTGCTATCACCGGCTGACGACGGCAAGGTGCTGGCGAGCGCTCCGGCCGGCGCCGGCATAGACATCATCAGCTACAGCCCGCGGCTGCACCATCTGTACGTACCGGGCGCGCGTGCCGCCACGCTCACGATTTTCAACGTGTCTCCGGCCGGCGCACTTGCGGCGCTCGCCGTTTACAAAACCGCGGAACATGCCCACTGCGTCATCGACGACAATGCCGGTCACGTGTTCGTCTGCGATCCGCACGGCGGCGCAATGCTGAAAATAAACGATCGCTGATACCTTGACGCACCTGACAATACGGGGGCTCAGGACAACCCTCACCGTACCAAGGCTACCCCCTTTGTTAAAGGGGGGCGAGGGGGGATTTCAGTCGTGCAGTCTGCCCTCCCCGCACATTTTTTAGACACGTTCAGGCATTCAGGCGCTTCGGGCCGCTGACAAACGGATTGCCGCGCTCGTAGAATCGCCACAGGCGATGCGCGTCCTTGTTGATGCCGATGCGGACGCTCTTGCCGATGCGGCCCGTTGGCCTGACCGCCGTTCCCAGCCACAGCGGCCCGGGCGCGCAAAAATCCAACCCGTCGAAGCTGCGCGTCACGCGCAATGCGGCCGCCAGTCG
>DATEJV010000118.1:0-2352 GCA_035277745.1 Gammaproteobacteria bacterium
ATCCTTCAACGTCAAGTGCGAGGGTTCCTGCATATCGGCACCGCAGCGGCCCACCCAAAATACGGAAACGCAAGACTCACGAACTGGATCAGAAACCCTACCACCACCGCAGGCGCCACCACTACCCCGTACAAGCGATGCTGCTTGAGGTGCGCCATGAAGTTCGGAGTTTCATGCACCACCGGCGGTCTCCGCAGGCTTGTACGGCAACCCCATCTTCCTCAGCACCGCCTTGAAGCGCAGATCGTTGCGGATCGGATCGAAGATCGGGTCCCACAACAACTGTAAATTGATGCTGTCTCGCCGAGTCACATAGTCTTGCAATACATCGAGCGCGCGCTTACGTTCCTGCAGACTGACAAGTAACATCGCGTGCACGACTGCATCCCGCCGCAGGCCGGCATACACGGGCAGGGCTTCCATGGCGTGGACCGCGGTGGCGCGTTGTGTGGCATCAGCCATACCGCGCGCCAGCAGTGCCGCGGCGCCGGGGTTATTGCCGCTTAATTGCGCCGCAAGGCGCATTTGTTTTTCAGCCTCGGTATAGAGCCCGTGGTCAATCGCAAGTACCGCGGCGTAATGGTGCGCGAGCGTAAGCTGCGGATGCATCTGCAGCGTGCTTGCGATTTGTGCCGATGCAGCAGCATAACGGTGCATAGCGTTGAGGATTGAAGCGCGAGTGACGCCATTCACCCCCGCCAGCGGATCGAGCATCTGCGCACGCTCGATTTCGCGCAAGGCCGGTTCGAATTGTCCAGTCGCCTGCAGGAATTGCCCGTATTGGCCCACCGCTTCGGCATCGCCCGGCGTCAGCATTAAGGCGCGATGGAATGCTTTATTGGCATCGGCCCACTGCCAGCGATTGGTGTACACCATGCCCAGCGCGACATAGGCCGGCGCGGTATCCGGATTCAGCGCCAGCGCATGTTGCGCCGTGGTTTCGGCACGCGCTTGTGCGTCTTGCATCGCATCCGGTGCGTATTGCGGCGACAGCGCCTGAGCTTGCGCCAGCTCGCCCCACGCCAGCGCATAGTCGGGATCGAGCGTGACCGCCTGCTGGAACGCCGTGGCGGCTTCGAGCACTGAACGCGCGGCCTGAAAGCTCAGGCCGCGCAGATAGAAATCATGCGCACGCGGGCTGACCGTCTTTTGTGAGACCAACGACCGATCACCGCCACCGTTCAATTGCACCTGCAATTTGTCCGTGATCGCTTTGGAAATCTCATCCTCAACCGCAAAGATATTGGTCAGTTTGCGATCATATTTCTCCGACCACAGATGATAGCCGCTGCGAGCGTCGATCAATTGCGCGGTGATACGCACCTCGTCGCCGGCGGTCTGCACGCTGCCTTCGAGTACCGTCGCCACGCCGAGCACTGCGCCGACCTTGCGCAGATCCTCGTCCTTGCCCTTGAACGCAAACGCCGAAGTGCGCGCGGCGACCTTCAGATTCGGCACCTGCGTCAGCGCATTGATGATTTCCTCGGTGATACCATCACTGAAGTAGCCCTTTTGGGGGTCTCCGCTCATGTTGACGAACGGCAATACCGCGACCGATTTGGCTGGAATCAGCGTCGCCGAGGAGGGTACGAGAGCGCTCGCGGATGCCGGGGCCGCGGCTCGGGCGATAGCCTGCTCGGCCGCCATACCCGCTCCGTGGTGTTCAGCGTAGTGAAAGGCGTAAACCCCGGATACCACCACCGCCACGATGACCACAACCGTTACCGCGGCATTGAGCTTCCAGTGCCGCCGTTGCCAAGTGGCGGATTTGGCCGGGTCTTTCGGCTTGATCAGCAGCCACGCCAGCACCACGACGACGGGAAAGCCCAGCAGCAGCACGATGATGACCGCCGGCACTGCCCCCGTCCAGCCGAAATACGGAAAGGCCCGACTGACCAGCTGGATCAGGAACCCCGTCACCACGGCGTAGGCCACCACCACTCCATACAGGTGGTGCTGCTTCAGGCGGGCCAGGAAACTCGAAGGCTCGTCTGCCATGGAATCCCCGGATTCTGGAAGGCGCTTCACTATACGGAGCGCTACCGGGACGGGCAACCAAGCACCCGGCATTCAGTCACGGCAAGGGCGCGGCACGCAGCAGCCGGAGACTTGGGTGCGAGTATGGCGAACTTCGGCGGCTGCCAAATGCCGGCTGCAAAAGTTGCAGCGTGCGCGGAGTCCCGCAATCAACCCGCAGCGGTCTGCACGATCAGCGGCACGTAATGATCCACCAGCAGCAGGATGAAGAGCGCGGTGAGATAAACGATGGAATAGGCGAAAGTCCGCATCGGCAGGGAAGGATTGCGGCTGAAATACAGACCGATAGCATAGGCCAAAAAAATGCCGCCGAGG
>DATEJV010000119.1:0-2670 GCA_035277745.1 Gammaproteobacteria bacterium
CAGCGCGAGCGCCGCCCAACTGATCGGATAGCGCAGATTGGTCACCACGGCGTCGGCCACCGCGATGGCGCGCGCGGTCCACGGGCGTTTCCACACGATCCAGGCGAAACGGATTTCCTCGCGGATGTAGCTGCGATCCCAGCGCAGGAACATCTTGCAGAGTTTCATGTAGCTGCGCGGCACCACCGTGTGCACCACGGCGGCGCGCTGATACACGGTGTCGTAGCCTTGGGCGAGGATGTAATTGGTCATGGAGCGATCCTCGCCGTAGGTGCAGGCCACGCCCATGAATTTCTGTTTCACCCAGTCGTCGAGTACCGCGCGCACCACGCTCGTGCGGTAGCCGGCGAGTGCGCCGGGGCAGCAGTACACCGTGCCGTAGGTGGATTGCACCGCGCGCAGGTAATCGAAGCTGAGCGTATAGCGCACCTTGAGCATGCGCGGAATCAGTCCGTCACCGCGGTTGTAGACCGTGACCTTGCCGGCCACCGCACCGACTTTGGGATTACGGAACGGCCCGGCCATGGCGAGCAGCGTGCCGCGCTCGATGACGCTGTCGGAGTCAATGGTGACGATGATCTCGCCGCGCGCGTTGCGGAAACCGGCTTCGAGCGCCGCGCGTTTGCCGCGGTTTTTCTCGAAACGCAGCGTGGTGACCAATCCCGGATGGCGGTGTGCCGCGGCCTGGATGTGCTCCCAGGTGTCGTCGCGACTGCCGTCGTCCACCACGAAGATCTCGAGTTTGCCGTACGGATAATGCGCGGCGGCGACCGAATCAATGCTCTGGGCCACCATCGGGCCTTCGTTGTAGGCGGGGATGATGACCGTGAGCGGCGGCGCTTCGGCGTAACTGGAGCTCTCGGGCGTGCGATAGCGGAACCACAGCAGTGTGCGGAACAGCAGCATCAGCACGCCCATGAGCATCCACAGGATGCTGGGGTGCACGATGAAGCGCGTCCACTGATGTTCCTCGACGGCGTGCAGCAGCGGCTGGAACAGCGCCCAGCGGAAGCTCAGATAGAGCGTGACCGCGAGTCCCAGCAGGATTGCAGCGCGATACAGACCGTCCCATGGCATGAGGTGCATGTGGTGCTGAGCCAGCGACTCGGCACCGTGTGCCTCGGCCATCGAGTCAAAAGGTGACATAAAGGGGGAGAACTGTTCGGTGGGGGGCGGAAGTTTATAGGAACTGTCGGGGCGTTTCATCCACCCCGGGCCGCAGGCGTCGCATGGTCTTGCTCCCGGTAAATTCTGTCGTTCGTGAGTGACTGCTAACGCCGCAGGCCGCAGGCTGTTGACCGCCGCCGTGGGTATCGGTGCCGTCCGATTCGGGCCGGCGTCGCGGATCAGCCGGGAGCTGGCCGCAGCCCGCGCTTTCTCGGGGCGGTTGCGGCCGCCAGCGGCGCGCAGCGCGCATCGAGCCAGGCCCGGTCGCCGCCGTCCGTGAGCAGCGGTAAAAGCCGCTCGTGCACCGTCGCGTGATAGGCGTCCAGCCAGGCGATTTCGCCAGTGTCGAGCAATGCCGGATCCAGCAGGCGGGTATCAATCGGACACAACGTCAGGGTATCGAAGGCCAGAAATTCGCCAAACTCCCCGCCGCCGGCGGGCACGGTTGCAACCAGGTTTTCGATGCGCACGCCGTGCCGTCCGGGCTTGTAAATGCCGGGTTCGATGGAGGTGATCATGCCCGCTTCCAGCGCCACCAACGGCAGCGAACGCGGCGGGCGAATCGCCTGCGGGCCTTCGTGCACGTTCAGGCAGTAGCCCACGCCGTGGCCGGTGCCGTGGCCGTAATCCGCGCCTGCGGCCCAGATCGGTGCGCGCGCGAGCGCGTCAACCTGCTGGCCGGAAACGCCGCGCGGGAACTTCGCGCGTGACAGCGCGATCACGCCCTTGAGCACCAAGGTCACGTCGCGGCGCTGCTCGGCGGTGGTTTCACCGAGCGCCCATACGCGCGTGACGTCAGTGGTGCCGCCGAGATATTGCGCGCCGGAATCAATCAGCAACATGCCGCGCGCCTCGAGACGCGCGTGCGCCGCCGGTGTGGCGCGGTAGTGCGGGAGTGCGGCATTGGCCTGGTAACCGGCAATGGTGGCGAAGCTCTCGCTCACGAATCCGGGTTGCGCCGCGCGCAGTGCGCGCAGCTTGGTATCCACGTCGAGTTCGGTGAGTCGTTCATCGCGTGCCAGCGCGGCTTCCAGCCAATGCGCCGCCTGCACCAGCGCCACGCCGTCATGCCGCATGGCCTCGCGCACATGTCCGAGTTCGCCTTCGGTCTTGACTGCCTTCGCGGTCGTGATCGGACCCGGGGATTTTTCGAGGATGGCGTCACGGGGAATCCAGCCGGCCGTTTCCGCGGCCGTGTGCGCCGGATCCAGCAGCAATTTGGCATCCTTCGGCAGTTGGCCAAGGACACTGCCGACACTCGCGTAAGGCGCGATGTTCACGCCGTCCCGCTGCAGTTGTTGTTGCAAGGCCGGTTCTAATCCGGCGGTATTCACGAACAGCGTCGCGTCGCGTGCGCCGATCAGGAGATATGCCAGAAATACCGGGTTGTATTCCACATCGCTGCCGCGCAGGTTGAGCACCCAGGCAATTTCATCCAGGACCGACACCAGATGGCAGTTGGCGCCGGCCGCGCGCATGGCAGACCGCACGATGTTCAGCTTT
>DATEJV010000120.1:0-6878 GCA_035277745.1 Gammaproteobacteria bacterium
CTGGTAACGCGGCGCGCTCATCTTGTCCGCAGCCGGCAAGTTCACCCACAATTGAAACCCGCGCATCAGCCCGTGGTCCTGTTCGGGCATCTCCGAATGGACGATGCCACGCCCTGCGGTCATCCATTGCACGCTTCCGGATTCGAGCAGGCCTTCATTGCCGGCGTTGTCACGATGGCGCATGCGACCGTTCAGCATGTACGTCACGGTTTCGAAACCGCGGTGCGGATGGTCGGGGAAACCGGCGATGTAATCGTCGGGATTCTCGGTGCCGAACTCGTCCAGCATCAGGAACGGATCCAGGCGGGCATCCTGGCGGCTGCCGAGACTGCGACGCAGCTTGACGCCGGCGCCATCGGAAGTGGGCAGGGCGTTGATGACCTGTTTGATTTTGCGGTAGCTCATGCGGTTCTCCGGTAAGCGCCGGGTTTGTAGTCGCCGACCTTGGCGCGGAACGGGATGGCGAGGCGGTTCCAGCCGTTGATCGCGATAATGCACAGCGACAGGTCCACGATTTCCTTTTCACTGAAGCGCTTGCGCACTTCGGCGTAAAGTTCATCGGACACGCCCTTGCGGATGCGCGTCAGGGCTTCCGTCCAGGCCAGTGCCGCGCGCTCGCGTGGCGAGTAGAACGGCGTTTCGCGCCAGGCGTCGAGGGTGTAAAGCCGCTGTTCGGTTTCGCCGGCGGCGCGCGCATCCTTGCTGTGCATGTCAAGGCAATAGGCGCAACCGTTGATCTGCGAAGCGCGCATCTTCACCAGCTCCATGAGTGAATGCTCGAGGCCGCTGGTTTCCACGTATTGCTGCAGGTCGCGCATGGCCTTGAATGCGCCGGCCGATGCTTTCACGTAATCGAGTCTCTGTTCCATGGTGCATCTCCTCTGTGAGTTGCGGGTTTCCGGGTGATTCACGCCGTTGCGACTTTGCGCTGCGCGGCGGTTTCCGGCAATTTGGCCGCGAGCTGCGCGGCGATGCGCGCCACGTACTCACCCTGGGCATAAGCGATATCCAGTTCGTTGCGGGTAGGCTGGCGCGTGCCGTCCGCGCCGGCGATGGTGCTCGCGCCATAAGGCGAGCCGCCGCTCACTTCACTGGTTACCAACAAACCCGGGGTTGAGGGCGGCACGCCGACCACGATCATGCCTTGGTGCAGCAGTGTGGAGTGAAACGAGGTAATGGTGGTTTCCTGTCCGAAGTGCTGCAAATTGGAGCTGGTGAACACGCTGCCCACTTTGCCGATCAGTTTGCCGCCGGCCCACAAGGCGCCGGTCTGGTCGAGAAAGTTGCGCATCTGCGCCGCCATGTTGCCGAAGCGCGTGGGCGTGCCGAAGATGATGGCGTCGTACTCGGCCAGCTCGGCCGGCGTGGCAAGGGGTGCAGCCTGATTGCGCTTGTACTGGAACTTGTCCAAGACCTCGTCGGGCACCAGCTCCGGCACGCGCTTCACGGTAACCTCGGCGCCCGCCGCACGCGCGCCTTCCGCCTCGGCGTGCGCCAGTTGTTCAATGTGGCCCCACGCGCTGTAGTAGAGAACCAGTACTTTCGCCATTTTCTGTACTCCGGGTTTCCAAAACTCCAATCGGTTACGGGTAGTCTATGATTTGATAAATTGATTAAAAAGCAGAAAAATATGCTTAAACCCATCAGTTAATCTGATTGATATGGCCAATGCCGATTCCAGAGCACCGCGCGTGCAGCTTGAGCAGTGGCGGGCGCTGCGTGCCGTGGTGGATGCCGGGAGTTATGCCGCGGCCGCCGAGCGCCTGCACAAGAGCCAGTCCGCCGTAACCTACGCGGTACAAAAGCTCGAGCGCGTGCTCGGTGTGCGCGCATTTGAAGTGCGCGGGCGCAAGGCGGTGCTCACAGACGCCGGGCGTGTGCTTTACCGTCGGGCCGGCGAATTGCTGGAGGAAGCGGCAGCGCTGGAAGCCGCCGCGGGCGAATTGGCGGGCGGCGGCGAAGCCGAGCTGCGCCTCGCCGCGGACACCGCGTTTCCCACCTGGCTGTTGTTGCAGACACTCGGCAAATTCAGCGCCGAGCGGCCGGCCACGCGCATCGAGCTGTTTGAGACCGTGCTGGGCGGCACCGAAGAGGCGCTGCTCGAGCGCCGTGCGGACCTGGTGATTGCGCCGTTCGTACCGCAGGGTTTTCTCGGTGATCCGCTGGTGCGTCTGCGCTTTGTGGCGGTCAGCTCGCCGCATCATCCGCTGCAGCAGCTCGGCCGCGCGGTGAGTGAGCAGGATTTGCGCCGGCACCGGCAGCTGGTGATCCGCGATTCCGGCGCTTTGCGCAAGCGCGATGCCGGCTGGCTGGCGGCCGAGGCACGCTGGACGGTGAGCCACAAGGCGACATCGATCCGCGCGGCGCGCATGGGACTCGGGTTTGCATGGTACCCGGAAGAGGTGGTGCGCGAGGAACTGGCTTCCGGTGCGCTCAAGCCGCTGCGTCTGCAGGCGGGCGGTGAGCGTTATGCGGACCTGTACCTCATTTTCGCGGACCGCGAATACGCCGGGCCGGGAACGCGCAGGCTCGCGGAACTTCTGCACGCGGCTGCCGCGGAGTGCTCACCGGAGTTAAGCCGTCCCCAGTGACATCAGTCCAGGCGCATGGAACTAACTGCGCGCACCAACAGTCGCCCGGGGAATTATGCTTACGCGCACCGCTTGAAGACCGGATGAGATTCAACCGGATTGCCGGACAGTGCGCTGATGGCAGGTATACAAGCAAACGGCCCCGCAAGGGGCCGTTTTGATTTTCCGGATCGTGCTGCGCTTTATCGGCGCGTGTTGGCGAGCAGCCGCAGGATTTCGAGGTACAGCCAGATGAGTGTCACCATGAGCGCGAACGCGCCGTACCATTCCATGTAGCGCGACGCACCGCCCTGGGCGGAGCGTGCGATCATGTCGAAATCCAGCACCAGGTTGAAGGCCGCGATTGCCACGATGAACAGGCTGATGCCGATGCTCAGCGGCGTGTGCCCATACACCATGCTCATGTCCACATGGAACAGGCTCACCAGCCAGGTGAGCGCGTAGAAAATCAGGATGCCGAAGGTGGCGGCGCCAATGATGCGGTACAGCCGCGGCGTGGCCTTGATCACGCCGGTGCGGTACAGGATCAGCATGCCGAGGGCTACGCCCAGCGTGAGCGCTACCGCCTGGATGACGATGCCGGGATAGGCAACGTTGAACATGGCGGATACGCCGCCGATCACGAAGCCTTCACAGATGGCGTACAGCGGCGCGGTGATCTTCGCCCAGGTGGGCTTGAAGGCCGTGGCGATGGCGAATATCAGGCCGCCGATCAGGCCGCCGAACACGTAGGGTGAAATGGCGGCGTAGTTGAACACCGCCGGTGTGGTGGCGGTAGCCGGGACGTAGCCGGCGAGCGCCTGCGACCAGCACCAGGCCGCGGTCAGGATCACCAGCACCAGCAGGATCAGCGCCTTGCCGATGGTGCCGTTGATGGTCATCTGTCCGCCGACTACGGCCGCAGGGTTCCTGAACGCCGCCGTTCTGAAAATCGGATTGCCGGTCTTTGGAGGATCGCCGAAAGCCATGGTGTGTTTCCTCTGTTGAGAGATGAATCCTGCCGGTTTGGACCGCCCGCCGCGTCCTTGGTTGCCCCGGTGAACCGGGGCGGCGGGTTAAACTGGCGGACGCATTATATATGGGGATCCTTCGCGCTTGACACAACGCCTCCTGCAGCAAGACGCAATCCTGGCCGCACTGGCCGGCGGCGCGACCGTGGTCACGGCGGGCGAACGTCTGACGCGCGCCGTGCAATGGGCATACGCCGAGGCCCAGCAGACCGCCGGCCGGCAGGCCTGGGAGCGCCCCCGCGTGCTGTCTTGGCCCGCGTTTCTGGAGCAGCTCTGGTCCGTGCATGACGAGGGCGGCATGCCGGAAGCCCGTGCATCCGGTGGATTTCTGCGTCTCCTGTCGGAGACTCAGGCGGAAAGCCTGTGGGTGAGCGTGGTGCGTACCTCGGGCGCGGCATCCGGTTTGTTGCAGCCGCGTGCCGCGGCGCAAGCCGCGCAGGAAGCCTGGGCGCTGTGCCATGCGTACCGCCTCGATCCCGCGGAGTTTGGCCAATCCGGCAGTGCCGACGCCGGGCAGTTTTCGGCCTGGGCCGCCGCGTATCGGGAACGCTGCCGGCGCGAGCACTGGCTGGAGCCCGCGCGCCTGCCGGATCAGTTGGCCATGGGGATGCGTGCCGGGACCTTGCGCGTTCCCGGGCGCGTGGTGTTCGCCGGTTTCCACGAGTGGCCGCCGCAATTGCAGGATTTTCTGCAAGCACTGCGCGCCGCAGACTGCGTGGCCGAGCATTTGGTAGCCGAAGTCGCGCCGGCTGAGAACGCGCGCCGCGTGGCCTGTGCGGATCAACAACAGGAATTGCGCACCGCCGCACGCTGGGCCGCAGCTCTGCTGGAGCGCAACCCCGCTTTGCGCATCGGCATCGTGGTGCACGATCTGGCGGCTTGCGGCCCGCAGCTGAAGCGCGAGCTCGACGACGCACTGTGTCCGTCCGCGCGTCTGGGCGCGGAACTCGAACGACCGTATAACCTGTCGCTCGGCGACCCCCTCTCGGGCGCGCCGGTGATTCACGACGCTTTGCTGCTGCTGCAGATTCTGGCGCATGACCGGCCGGATTTCCCTGCGCTGAGCCAGTTGTTGCGCTCGCCGTTTGTGCGCGCGGCGGAATCGGAACACAGTGCGCGCCTGCGCCTCGAGCTGCACTTGCGCGAGTCCGGCGAGCGCATATCGCTGCACCGGTTGGCCGCGCTGGCGCGCACCGAGCACGATCTGCCGGAATTGACGGCGGCGCTGACGGGCGTGCTCAATTGGAAACAGGCGCATGGGAAGCGCCTGCTGTCGGCGGCCTGGGCGCGCGATTTCGCCGACGCCTTGCGTTTGTGGGGCTGGCCGGGCGAGCGTACCCACGACAGCGTGGAGCACCAGGCGCTCGATGCCTTGCGTGGCATTCTGGGCGAACTCGCGCGCCTCGACGTGCTGGCTGAAACGCAGGACATGGATGGGGCACTCGCGCAGCTCACACGACTTGCGGCGCAGGAGATCTTCCAGCCGGCGGCGCCGGACACGCCGCTGCAGGTGCTGGGCGCGCTGGAAGCCACCGAACTGCACTTCGATCACCTGTGGATCGCAGGCTGGTCGGACGATGCCTGGCCCGCGAGCCCGCGTCCCCATCCGCTGATTCCCGTGAGCGTGCAACGCCAACACGACATGCCGCACGCGGGCGCACGCCGCGAGTTCGAGTTCGCGCAGCGTCTGACCACACATCTGTTGGCGGCGGCTCCGGATGTGGTGGTGAGCGCGCCGCAGCGCGATGCGGATCGCGAGTTGCGTCCCAGCCCGTTGATCGTTGCGCTGCCGGAGATCGGTGCGGACCAGCTGCCGCAGCGCACGCTGCCGGGTTACGCGCAACTCCTGCATGCTGCCGCACCGCTGCTCGAAACGCTGGACGACAGCATCGGGCCGGCACTGGACGCCGCCCAGGTGCGCGGCGGCACCAACGTGCTGAAGTCACAGGCGGCATGCGCGTTTCAGGCGTTTGCACGTTACCGCCTCGGGGCCGATCAGCCGCTGCGGGTGCCAAGCCCCGGGCTCGACGCCGCGGAACGTGGCAGCCTGCTGCATCGGGTACTGTACCGCCTGTACGGCGAGCTCACTGATCAGGCGGCGATTCTTGGCAAGGACGAGACGGCGCTCGCGAGCGTGATTCACGACACGGTGACGGCGGTGCTGGGCGAGGCGCGAGGCGCACAGCCGGAGATATTCACGCCGCGTTTTCTGGCGCTGGAACGGGAACGGCTATCGCAACTGATCCGCGACTGGCTGGCGCAGGAACGCGCGCGCGCAAGTTTCAGCGTAGTCGAGCGTGAGTTGAAACGCACGGTGCAAATCGGGCCGCTGCAGTTGCACACGCGCGTGGACCGTATTGACCGGCTGGCGGACGGCAGCTACGCCATCATTGATTACAAGACCGGTGATGCCAAGCCTGCCGCCTGGCAGGGGGAGCGTCCGGACGAGCCGCAGTTGCCGTGCTATGCCGTCACCGCGGCGGAAGACATCGCGGCGGTGCTGTTTGCAGTGCTGCGCCCCGGTACAACGGCTTACCGTGGCTTGGCGCGCGTACCGGGTACGGCACCGGGAATCACCGGTTGTGATGCGCTCAAGCATCCACCGGATGACTGCGCGAGCTGGCCGGCATTGCTCGATCTTTGGCGCAGGGTGCTGACGCGTTTGGCCACGGAGTATGCCGCGGGCGCGGCCAAAGTCGCACCCAAGGACCGCAACCGTACCTGCCGCGTGTGTCATCTCGCGAACCTGTGCCGCGTTGATGAAATCCAGGCGCTTGGAGAGCCGGACGATGGCTGAGCCCGCCGACCAGCACACCCGTGAGCGCGCGCTCGACCCGCAGACGTCTTTCATCGTACAGGCGCCGGCGGGTTCCGGAAAAACCAGCCTGCTCACGCAGCGCTATCTGCGTCTGCTCGCTGGCGTGGAGGCGCCGGAGGAAATCATCGCCATCACCTTCACGCGCAAGGCCGCGGGCGAGATGCGCAACCGTGTGCTCAAGGCACTGGACGCGGCGGGCGATGGCACAGTGCCCGCCGCGGTCCACCACCGGCTCACGTGGGAGCTGGCACGTGCGGCGCGCGCGCGCGACGCCGAACGCGGCTGGCGACTGGCCGAACATCCCGCGCGTTTGCGCATCCAGACCATTGATTCCCTGAATGCGGAACTCACGCGCCAGATGCCGCTGCTGTCCGGCTGCGGCGCGCCGCCCGCGATCGCCGAGCAGCCGGAATTTCTCTACCAGGAAGCCGCGCGCCGCACGCTGGCGCTGCTCGAACA
>DATEJV010000121.1:0-2563 GCA_035277745.1 Gammaproteobacteria bacterium
ATTCAGACCGGCATGGTAGCGCGCACCGCTCCCGACGACACGGGCAGCAAACCGCGAGCGGAAAATACGCGTTCAATCTGGTAACCTATGCGCCGCTTCCGGTACTGTTTCCAACCCCTTTGCACGGGAGACTTCCAATGCGGAGCCGCATTGCCGTCCTTATAGTGGCCTGCGCGGCGCTCGGCGCGAGTTTCGCGGCGCACGCGGCCGGCGACCCTGCCAAGGGTAAGGTCGAATCGCAGACCTGCCTCGGCTGCCACGGCATCGCCGATTACACCAATGTGTATCCCAGCTACCGCGTGCCCAAGCTGGCCGGCCAGAGTGCGGCCTACATCGTGCACGCGCTCGAGGAGTACAAGAGCGGCGCGCGCAGCCACAAAACCATGCATGCGCAGGCCGCGTCGCTGACGCAGCAGCAGATGGAGGACATCGCCGCGTATTTCAGCAGCCTGGGCAAACCCTACAAACCCGGCCCCGGAGCCCAGCCATGAAATCCCTGACTGCAATTGCGATTCTGCTTCTGGGTCTGGCCGCCGGCGCGTCCCTGGCCGACGATACGCCCGCAGCCGGCACCGCAGCCTCCGCGCCGCCCGCCACGCTCGCCTGGGCCGCGCAGGAGTTCAAAAATACCTGCTCCGCCTGCCACGGCGCCGACGGCGCCCATCCGACGCCCCTGCCGGGCAATCCCCCGCCGATCATCGCGGGCCAGTACGCCGATTACCTGGTCCAGGCGCTCACCGAATACCGCGACGGCCAGCGGCAGAACATCATCATGGCGCCGCAGGCCAAAGCGCTGAACAACGCGCAGATACGCGCGCTCGCGGCTTATATCTCACGCCTGCCCACTCCGCTGCACACGCTGCCGCGTCCCGATTTCGGCCACTGAGCCTATGGGCGCGCGCGGCGCGGCTCAGTGCGTCAGCAGTGCCAGTTTCACTGACCCGGTGGTGACTTGCAGGCTGATGCTGTTCTTGCCGTTCAGCTTGTAATTCAGAGTCTCACCTGCGCCGGTCTTGTGCATATCGCCGGC
Organism: Gammaproteobacteria bacterium; assembly: GCA_035277745.1. Taxonomy (GTDB): domain Bacteria; phylum Pseudomonadota; class Gammaproteobacteria; order Natronospirales; family REEB76; genus REEB76. The sequence continues at coordinate 1,031 of DATEJV010000121.1, forward strand.
GCTCACACCTTCCACCGTCAGGCCGGCCTCGCCGACGCCGGCTCCGAGTGCAATATCCGCGTAATTCAGGCTGTGCGCGCTTGCCTGGATTTTGCCGACATTGACGCTGACTTTCAGCGGGCCACCGGGAACGTCCAGCTGCACTTTGCCGACGTTCATGCTGACATCCGCCCCGCCCGCAATACCGCTGATATTCAGATCCCCTACATTCACATGCCCGGTGACCGCGACAGCCGGCGGCAGGGCCACGCTCCAGTGCTCGCTGATATCGCTGCTGTCGGTATTGGCCGGATATTGCACGCCCAATGTCAGCACGCCGTTTTCGAGTGAGTGAGTGATGGTGGCCTTCTGCACGGCCGTAACACTCGCGCCATTGGTGAACATGCCGAAGAAACTGGTCGAGGGTTTGAGACTGAGCGTCACATGTACCTGGCCATCGGTACTGGGTGTAATGCTGACCCGGCCCACGTTCACGTCCAAGTTGAGCCGTGCCACGCCTGCCGCGGGCAAGACCTGGGCCGGGATGCTGATCTCCTGTTCCTGTACCGAACAGGCCGCCAACAGCAACCAGGGCAAAAACACAAGCAGACGGCGCATGCGGGTTCTCCGGTAATAAGCACAACGGGGGACAATCATCACCTGCCCGGGTGAGCGCCGCAAGCGCTTTACAAGCAGGTCGCGAGCCGACATTCTGAACTGCCCGTGAACCGGTACCGCAGCCATGAGCGACGCGCCGCTGATCCGCAACGTCTCCGACACCGCCTTGTGGGTAGCGATGTACCGCGCGCTGGAGAGCGAGCGTCCGGACGCCCTGTTCCTCGACCCCTACGCGCGCGAGCTGGCGGGCGAGCACGGCCGCGAGATTGTCGAGCGCCTGCCCAAGGCCAAACGCCTCGCCTGGCCCATGGTGGTGCGCACGCAGATTCTGGACGAGCTTATCCAGGACAGTGTCGAGCAGGACGGTTTCGACACGGTATTGAATCTCGCCTGCGGCCTCGACACCCGTCCCCACCGGCTGGCACTGCCCGCGCGCTTGCGCTGGGTGGAAGCGGATTTACCCGAAATCATCGAGTACAAATCGGCGCGGCTCAAAGAGGCGCGCACTTTCTGCCGGCTGGAACGTTACGCCGTGGATCTGACCGATGTGGACCAGCGGCGGGCGTTGTTCGCACGCGTGGGCGCCGCCGCCAACCGCGTGCTGATCGTCACCGAAGGCCTGCTGGCGTATCTCGGCGAGGAACAGGTCAAGACCCTGGCCGCGGATCTGCGCCAGCCCGCTTCGTTTCAGCGCTGGCTCACCGACCTCATGTCGCCGCGCGCGCTGAAAATCGCGCAGCGCCACTTCGCCAGGCAGGCGTCGGGCGCCCCGCTGCCGTTTCAGTTCGGACCAAAACAGCATGCCGAGTTCTTCCGGCCGCTAGGCTGGACGCCGCTCAAGTTTCATTCGTTCTGGGACGAAGGCCGGCGCCTCAAGCGCAGCGTGCGCGGCGCCGGGTTCGCGGCCGTGCTGATGATGCTGATCCCCGGCGCACG
>DATEJV010000122.1:0-6958 GCA_035277745.1 Gammaproteobacteria bacterium
CACGATCTTGCCTTTGGCGCGGGCGCTGGCGTCCTTTTCCGCTTCTATATAAGGAGTCAGATAAGCCACGGCCTTTTTCATGACGCGCGCGGACTTCACCACCTGCGGCAGGAACATCTTGCCGCTGCCGAACAGATCGCCGACCACATTCATGCCGTCCATGAGCGGACCTTCGATCACGTCCAACGGTCGTTTGGCCTGCTGGCGCGCCTCTTCCGTATCCTCTTCTATATGATCGGTAATGCCCTGCACCAGCGCATGGGAGATCCGTTCGCGCACCGGCAACTGGCGCCAAGCCCGGTCTTCCACCTTTTTCTTCCCGCCGCTCTGCAAGGTCTCGGCGAATTGCACCAGCCGTTCGGCGGCATCCGGCTTGCGATTCAGCAGCACGTCTTCGACATGCTCCAACAGGTCTTTCGGGATGTCCTCATAAACCGCCAACTGGCCGGCATTGACGATGCCCATGTCGAGTCCGGCCTTGATGGCGTGGTACAGGAAAGCCGCGTGCATCGCTTCGCGCACGGTGTTGTTGCCACGGAAGGAGAATGACACGTTGCTGACGCCTCCGCTGATCAGCGCCCGCGGCAGCTTCTGTTTGAGCTGTTTTACCGCCTCGAAGTAATCCACGGCATAGTTGGCGTGCGCCTCGATACCGGTACCGACCGGAAAGATGTTCGGGTCGAAAATAATATCCTCGGCCGGGAAGCCTGCCTTCCCGGTCAGCAACTTGTAAGCACGCTCGCAAATCGTCACCCGCCTTTCCAGCGTGTCCGCCTGACCGGTTTCATCGAAAGCCATGACCACCACCGCGGCGCCGTAGCGGCGTGCCAGCTTCGCCTCACGCAGGAACTTCTCCTCGCCTTCCTTGAGGCTGATGGAATTGATCACGCACTTGCCCTGCAGGCACCTCAAGCCCGCTTCGATGATTTCCCAGCGCGAAGAGTCAATCATCACCGGCAGCTTGCAGATGTCCGGCTCGGAAGCCATGAGTTTCAGGAAGCGCTGCATGGCCGCGACGCCGTCCAGCATGCCTTCGTCCATGTTCACGTCTATCATCTGCGCGCCGTTTTGCACCTGCTCGCGGGCAATATCCAGTGCGGGCTCGTAGCCGCCCTCCAGAATCAGCTTCTTGAATTTGGCCGAGCCGGTCACGTTGGTGCGCTCGCCCACGTTCACGAACAGGCTGTCGGCGCCGATGTTGAGGGCCTCAAGTCCGCTCAGGCGGCATTTCGGCTCGACCACGGGAATCTCGCGCGCTGCACGTCCCGCAATCACCTCGGACAGTGCACGGATGTGGTCCGGCGTGGTGCCGCAACAGCCGCCGACGATGTTGAGAAAGCCGCTTTCCGCCCACTCGCCGATGAGCGCGGACATGTGCTCGGGCGTCTCGTCATAACCACCGAATGCGTTAGGCAGGCCGGCATTCGGGTGTGCACTCACATAACAGTCTGCGATGCGCGCCAGTTCCTCGACATAGGGACGCAATTGCTCCGCGCCGAGCGCGCAGTTCAGACCGATGCTGAACGGTCGGATGTGGCGCACGGAATTCCAGAAGGCCTCGGGCGTCTGGCCGGAAAGCGTGCGGCCGGAAAGATCGGTGATCGTGGCCGAGATCATCACCGGCACACGTTCTCCGGCTTTCTCAAAATGCTCCTCGATGGCGTAGAGCGCGGCCTTGCAGTTCAGGGTGTCGAACACGGTCTCCACCATCAACAGCTCGGCACCGCCGCCCAGCAAGCCGCGAATGGCTTCGGCATAGGTGGCGCGCAAGTCGTCGAAGCTGACATTGCGGAACCCCGGATCATTTACGTCCGGCGAAATGGATGCGGTGCGGCTGGTGGGGCCGAGGATACCGGCCACGAAGCGCGGCTTTTCCGGCGTGGCGCGCGTCATTTTTTCCGTCAGCCGGCGCGCCAGCCGTGCGGCCTCGCAATTGAGTTCGTAGACCAGCGCTTGCGTGCCGTAATCCGCCTGCGAGATGGCGGTGGAATTAAAGGTGTTGGTCTCGATGATGTCGGCGCCCGCGTCCAGGTAGGCCTGATGGATTTCCTCGATCACCCGCGGTCGCGTGAGCACCAGCAAATCGTTGTTGCCCTTGAGGTCGCGGGCATGGTTCTTGAAGCGGGTGCCGCGGAATTCCTCTTCCGAGAGCTTGTAAGTCTGGATCATGGTGCCCATGGCGCCGTCCAGCAGCAGGATGCGCTTGGCCAGCAGGGTATCGAGTTGCTCCTGACAGGACATGGACGTCAGGCGCCGGAGGCACTGCGGTTTTGCACCGCAGCTTGCCCGGCACGCATGCCGAGCAGATGGCAGATGGCACGCGTCAACTCCGCGCGGTTGAGCGTGTAGAAATGAAACTCGTGCACCCCTTCGGTCTGCAGCCGGCGGCACTGCTCGCCCGCCACATGCGCGGCGACCAGCATGCGGGTCTCGGCGTCCTCATCCAGTCCCTCGAAGTGATGCGCCAGCGCCGGCGGCACGCTCGCGCCGCAGCGCGCGGCGAACTTGCGCACCTGCTGGAAGTTGGTGACCGGCAGAATGCCCGGCACCAGCGGCATGTTTACGCCGGCTTTGGTGGCGCGGTCGCGAAAGCGCAGGAACACCTCCACGTCGAAAAAGAACTGCGTGATGCCGCGCGCCGCACCGGCGTCCTGTTTGCGCTTGAGATTTTCCAGATCCGCTGCGGGGGAGACCGCGTCGGGATGGGTTTCGGGGTGCGCTGCCACGCTGATCTCGAAGTCCGCGACCTGCTTGAGGCCCGCCACCAGTTCGGAGGCACGGGCGTAACCCTGCGGATGCGGAACAAATTGACCCTGGCCTTCCGGTGGATCGCCACGCAGCGCCACGATGTGGCGGATGCCGGCCTGCCAGTAGCGGCGTGCAATCGCCGCAATTTCGTCGCGGCTCGCGCCCACGCAGGTCAGGTGCGCCGCGGGCCGCAGGCCGACCTGCCGCTCGATGGCCACCACGGTGGCGTGCGTGCGCTCGCGGGTCGAGCCACCCGCGCCGTAGGTGACGGACACGAAGCGCGGCGCGAACGGCGCGAGGCGCTCCAGCGCCTGCCACAACTTCTGCTGCAACTGCGGCGTGCCCGGCGGGAAAAACTCGAACGACACCGCCGGCAGCGCCGGGAACGCCTGCTGATCCCACGGCGTGGACAACTGATTCATGACGGGGTTCCGATCACGCTTGGAATCCGCTCCCCCGCATTATCGCGGGCACAAAAAAACCCGCTCAGCGTTTGCCAAGCAGGTCATTTGCGACCCCGCTTTAGCCGTATTTGTATAGCGCCCGCAAGCTGAGTATCAAATCGGCGCTCAGGTAATTATTGACTCTCGGCTCCTAGCTGTCAACCCGCGAACGGCGCAGGTTGCGCACATGCCGCCACACATACCAGAGAAAGCCCAACACCACGATCACCGCGATTACGGTATCGAAGCGGTGGAACCACGGGCCAAGCGTATCCCAGTGTTCGCCCAGGCGCAGGCCGATCCAGGCCAGCCCCCAGCACCAGATGAACGAGCCGATGAACGTATACACGATGAATTTGATCAGCGGCATGCGCGCCACGCCCGCGGGAAAGGCGATGAAGGTGCGCACCAAGGGCAGCAAGCGGCCGACAAACACGATGATGTCGCCATGGCGCTGGAACCAGCGGTCGGCCACGTTCAGATCGTGAGGCGATACCAATATATAGCGGCCGTACTTCTCCACCAGCGGCCGTCCGCCCAAGGCGCCGATCCAGTAGGCCACCAGCGAACCCAGCACGCAGCCCACGCCTCCGGCACAGGCCACCAGCCACAGGTGCAGCTCGCCGCGAAATACCAGGTAGCCGGCGAACGGCATGATGATTTCCGAGGGCAGCGGAATGCAAGCGCTCTCGATGGCCATGAGCAGCACCACGCCGCCGTAGCCGAGCGCGGAAATCGTCGCGACGATGAAGCCGGCGACGAGCGCCACCAGTTTGGCGATCATCCGGCGCTCACAATTTCGACGGCGGCGGCGCGGGCGGCGGCGGCGTCATGCGCGACGGCCGGATTTCCGCAAACCGCAGCCGCAAGCCCAGTTCCACGGTGCGGTCCGGAGGAATCTGGTAGAAGTCCGTGGCACGGATGGCATTGCGCGACATGAAAGAGAACAGCTTTTCACGCCACGCCATCATCGTGGGCATGTTACGCGTGGGCACCAGCGTTTCCCGGCCGATATAGTAGGTGGTGGTCTCCGGGTCAATGTTGAGGCCGAAATCCCGCGCACGCCGCAGCGCCTGCGGCACATTGGGAATCTGCATGAAGCCGTAATGGGCGAGCACGCGGTAAAAGCCCAATTCCAGCCGCTCCACCTGCAGGCGGCGCTGCGGATGCACGAACGGCACGTCCTCGGTAAGCACGGTGAGCAGCACCACCTGCTCGTGCAGCACCTGATTGTGCTCCAGGTGGTGCTGCAACATCGGCGGCGTGCCGAGATTGGGCGCGGTCATGAAAATCCCGGTGCCGGGCACGCGCACCGGCTGCAAACTGCGGATATGATCCAGAAACGCATCCAGCGGCTGGGTACTGGCGCGCAGCCGGTCAATGAGATTCTGCCGCCCGGTGGCCCACGTGGTCATGATGGTGAAGCCCACCAGTCCGACCAGCAGCGGAAACCAGCCGCCATCCCAGATTTTGAAGATGTTGGCGAGGAAGTAGACAAAATCCACGATGAGAAAACCGCCGATGATCGGCGCCACCACCGCCATGGGCCAGCGCCAGTGCTCGCGCATGACCAGGAACAGCAACATGGTCGTGAGCAGCATCGTGGAACTCACCGCCACGCCGTAGGCCGCCGCGAGGTGTTCGGAACTCTTGAATCCCAGCACGATCAGGATCGTGGCGATACCCAGAATCCAGTTGAGCGAGGGAATGTAAATCTGGCCTTCCTTGTCCGCCGAGGTGCGCACGATGGTCAGACGCGGGCTCTGTCCGAGCTGGATGGCCTGGCTCATGAGCGAGAACGCGCCGGAGATGATCGCCTGCGAAGCGATGACGGCGGCGGCCGTGGCCAGCGCCACCATGGGATACAGGAACCAGGACGGCGCAAGATTGTAGAACGGCTGCGCCACGGTCTGGCCGGGATGCGCGAGAATCGCAGCCGCCTGGCCGAAGTAGTTCAGCAGCAGCGCCGGCATCACGTAGAAAAACCATGAAAAGCGTATCGGTGCCTTGCCGAAATGCCCGACATCCGCGTACAGCGCTTCCGCTCCGGTGACGCACAGGAACACCGCGCCCAGCACCACGATGTCGGCAAAGCCGTGATGGAAAATGAAATCCAGCGCATACACCGGATTGATGGCCACCAGCACCGCCGGATACTGGATGATGGCAATCAGGCCCAACAGTCCGATGACTACAAACCAGATCACCATGATCGGCCCGAACACAAAGCCCACGCGTCGCGTGCCGTTCTTCTGGAACACAAACAACAGCAACAGCACGATCACGGTGACCGCGATGATCACTGAGCGGCTGATGGTCGGGGTCGCGACCTGCAGGCCTTCCATGGCGCTCAGTACCGAAATCGCCGGCGTGAGCATGCCGTCCCCGTAAAGCAGCGCGGCACCGAACACTCCGATCGCGACCAACACGCGTGAACGCTTGCTGCGCCGCAGGCGCCAGGGATCGAGCAACGACAGCAGCGCCAGAATGCCGCCTTCGCCCTTGTTGTCGGCACGCATGACGAACACCTGGTACTTGATGCAGACGATGATGATCAGCGTCCAAAGTACCAGCGACACCACGCCGAGCACGTTGTCCGGCGTCATGCTGAGTCCATAGCCGCCGGAAAACGCGCTCGACATCACGTACAGCGGACTGGTCCCGATGTCGCCGAATACCACCCCCAGGGCGCCGAGACTCAGGCCCAGCAAGCGTTTGCGACCCGCGGCGTCGCCGTTGGCGATACCGGATCGCAGGCCGTGGGAGGCGTTATATGATTCCGGCTTGTTCATTCAGCCCTCGCCCGTCCGGCCATTCCCAAAACACAACCGGCCGGTCTCATGCGAGCACCAGCCGGTACACCCCGATGGATCGTTGCTGAAGATTTTTGCGGCGCTAGCGCCCGGTTTTGTACGGTTTCGGGCGCGCATTGTACGCCCAATACCCCGGCACGCTCAAAATCACGGCGTGCCCGGCGACTGGATTCCGTCTCGTGGTGCCGGCACGCACCATGTGGCGTCCCTAGGGGATTACTCCGGGCATCCTGCCCTCCGCCCCTGCGGGGCCGCCGCTGCGCGGCGTTCAAATCTAAGCTCGGCAATCCCTGCCCCGCCAAGAACTCCAGCCTCCACCATCCATGATTCCGGCGTTCACGACATCGCCGCTCACCCCAGCGAATTTATCGAACCGGCTGATTAAAACGGGGGTCGAATCCCATGAGGCACATTGAAGTGCAACCGTAAAATTGCACGCGCACTCAATAATTGGCGTCCCCAGGGGGATTCGAACCCCCGTTACCGCCGTGAAAGGGCGATGTCCTGGGCCTCTAGACGATGGGGACGAGGCGGAAAACCTTTCAAACTACGGTTACGTGAAACCTTGCTGTTGAGCCCGCCCCGCGCAACGCTATCAGGCGAAGCACTGCTTCGCCCCACCGAGTGCCGCGACAGGGGTTCGTCGCACTGCGACGAACGGGCTGCCACGGATGGCGGCCCTGGACTTTTCAGCACGTAGGACAGTGTGCTGAAAAGTCGGCCGGTAAGCACACCACCGACGGTTAATTGACCCTCCATAGAAAAAATCCCTATGAGCAGGTCACGTACAATTCAAATCTTGGTGGAGCCAGCCGGGGCGAGGCAGGTGTTTTCATCAAACAGCCAGTGGCTGTTCGATCCTGCCGAGCGCTTGGACATGGATGTCCAAGCCGGCATACCTGCCACGGACGGCTCTCTGCACCAACAAACCGAATCCTGGTGGAGCTAGCCGGG
>DATEJV010000123.1:0-10615 GCA_035277745.1 Gammaproteobacteria bacterium
GGCCGGCACATGACCGGCACGATTTCCCGTCCAGGGAACGCGGGCTGCAGGGCCGCGAGTGCGGCCGCATCCGCCGCATCATTATATGTCGGCACCAGCACCGCTCCGTTGATGATGAGAAAATTCGCGTAGGTGGCGGGCAGCCTTCGGCCGGTGCGGTCATGAATGGCCTGCGGCCAAGGCAGGGGCACCAGCGCATACGGCTCGCCGTCCTTGCGGCGCAGCGCCCGCAACTCTGCGGCCATGGCCTGCAGGTCGGAATAATGGGGATCGTTGCGGTCATCGCAAGCCTGATAGGCGATGGTGCGCGCATCGCAGAAGCGCGCCAAGGTGTCTATGTGGCCGTCGGTGTCGTCGCCGTCAATCGCACCCTGTTTGAGCCACAGGAATCGGTCCACGCCCAGCCGGCGCCGCAACTGCGCTTCAATCTGCGCGCGATTCAACATGGGGTTGCGGTTGGGATTGAGCAGACAGCTTTCGGTGGTGAGCAGCGTGCCTTCGCCGTCCACTTCGACGCTGCCGCCTTCCAGTACCAGCTCGTAGCTTTCCAGCGGGGTCGCGCCAAAGGCGCCGCGCGCGTGCAGCGCCTGGGTGATCCGGTTGTCATCCTGATGCGGATACTTGGCACCCCAGCCGTTGAACACGAAATCCAGCAGTGTCGGCCGTCCATCCTTCAAAACGGTGATCGGGCCGTGGTCGCGCGCCCAGGCATCGTTGGAGGGCAGGGCGTAAAGATGCAGCCGCTCCGGCCGGCCGCCGACGGCCTTGACCATGCGGCGGATTTTGTCCGCATGCGCTGCATCCATGCAGGTGATGAGCACCTGCTCGTGTTTGCTGATTTCGCTCGCGAGCTGCGTGTGACAGCGTTCGACGCTGGCGTAATCGGGGCTCCAGTCGCCGTCGCTGCGCGGCCAGGTGAGCATCGCCGAGCTTTGCGGGGCCCATTCGGGCGGAAGCCGGTAGTTGTGGGTCATGCGCATATAAAACACCCGGCTTGAAGCCGGGTGTGGTATTGAAATTCAAGTGCAATCAAGGATTGTCGGTGTCGCCGTTCTTGAACGGATGTGCCTTGAGCACGGTGTGCACCACGTAATTGTATTCGAAATACACCACATAGGTCGGATAAATCCAGCGCGTGATGGGTGGATGCAGTTTGGTGCCGGGATCAGGCACGGCCGGCAGCTTCTGCAAGGGCGCGCCGAAGATGTGCTCGACGTTCGCCATGCTCATGCCGCGTACCGGCAGGTTCGGACCGGATATCTCGCCGGCGGTAGTTGCGGCGGTGGTGCCCGTCGGCGCAAGTGTGCTGCTTGCAGCCTCTGCGGCGCTGGAGGCGTTCATCGGCATGCTGGTGGCAGCCGGGGCGGACGCGGTTTGTGCAGTCGGTGCCGGCATGGCGGCGGTTGCCGCCGGTGCCGCCGCACTTTCTGCCGCAGCCGCGGACACGTGGCTGGTGGCCGTCACTGCGGGTGATGCACTGGCTGAGGATTGCGGTGCGGTTGCGACCTCGTGAGTCGCGCTGATGGCATGTGTGGACGTGGCGGCCGACGGCGCAGTCATGGCACCGGTCGCGGGTGCCGCAGGCTTCACGCCGTGATGGGCGCAGGCGGCCAAGCCAAACAGGGCCAAAGCGGCAGGAGCAAGAATCTTCATCACATGGCGCGGCATGGGACAGCCTCCCCGTGGATTTGGTCCTAACTATAGCACCTCAAAATGACCTGAAAAAGCTTTTTCAAGCATTGGGTTACCGGGATTTCCTGATGACTGCCTTATCTTGCTAGGCCCTGGTCCGGGAGCGCGGTCATAGGGGCGGCGCAAAGGTGGGCCCGGTCCACCAAAAACAGGCTTGGGGTCGCCGCCAGCGGTCGGGCGGGGCAGGCGCAAGGAGTGTCTTCAGCGCGGATCAGCTTGCGACCGCCTGGCACCGGTTATCCCAAAAAATGGGGAACGACGCCGCGGACCGTGTTCAGAGATGAGCTTCGATGTCGGCTGCGGTCGAACCCGCCGGGCGGTTTATGTTTTAATGCCGGCCCATGTTCCAACCTGTACCGCTGTTTGTGGGCCTGCGCTATTTCCGCGCCCGCCGCCGCAACCAGTTCATCTCGTTCATTTCCATCATGTCCATGATTGCCATTGCCATTGGCGTGATGGCGCTGATCACGGTGCTGTCGGTGATGAACGGCTTCCAGAACGAGTTGCGCAGCCGCATCCTGAGCATGGTTTCGGACGTGACGATCACCGGCTTTGACGGCCGCCTCGGTGACTGGTCGGCGGTATTGGCCAAGGTTCAGGGCGTGCCGCACGTCACCGGCGCCGCGCCCTACGTCGAGGAGCAGGCGATGCTCGCCAACGGCGCCAACATGAGCGGCGCCATCGTGCGCGGCATCATTCCGGACGACGACGCCCGGGTATCGGACGTGGGCAGGAAGCTCGTCAGCGGCAGTCTCAAGGATCTCACGCCCGGCAGCTACAACATCATTCTCGGCAAGGATCTGGCCTACGCGCTGGGCGTGGTGCCCGGCGACAAGGTCATCATGCTGATTTCCCAGGGCAACGTCACGCCCGCGGGCATCATTCCGCGCCTGCGGCGCTTCACGGTGACGGGAATCTTCTACGCCGGCGTGTACCAGTACGACAGCGCGCTGGCGCTCGTTGATCTCAAGGATGCGCAGACGCTGTACAGCATGGGCAGCGCGGTCAGCGGCGTGCGCCTCAAGCTGGATGACAACCTGCTGGCGCCGGCCATCGCGCAACAACTTTCCGGCACATTCAACGGCCAGTACTACGTGAGCGACTGGACCCGGCAGAACGCCAATCTGTGGACCGCCATCGCCATCGAGAAGAACGTGATGTTCGTGATCCTGTCGCTGATTGACCTGGTGGCGGCCATCAGCATCATCATCGTGCTGGTGATGGCGGTGACCGACAAGCAATCGGACATCGCCATCCTGCGCACCCTCGGGATGACGCCGCGCGGCATCATGGGCGTATTCGTGGTGCAGGGCACGCTGATCGGCCTGCTGGGCACCCTGTTGGGGCTGGTGCTTGGCGTCCTGCTGGCCGATAACGTCAACAATCTTCTCGATCTCGCGCGCCGCCTGTTCCACGTGCAGATCTTTCCGGCGAGCGTGTACTACATCAGCAATCTGCCGTCGGACATCTACGTGAGCGACGTGCTCAAGGTGTGCGTCGCCACCTTCGTGCTCACGGTGCTGGCCACGCTGTATCCTGCGTGGCGTGCGGCGCGCACCCAGCCGGCGGAGGCGCTGCGCTATGAATAGTACGATGGCGGCGGCGCGGCCCGACAATGACGCGGTGATTCTCTGCCGGGATCTGGTCAAGCACTTCACGGAAACCGGCCACGTCGTGGAGGTGCTGAACGGCATCGATCTTGCCGTCGGCAAAGGTGAAACCGTCGCCATCGTGGGCGCTTCCGGTTCCGGCAAAAGTACGTTGCTGCATCTCCTCGGCGGGCTGGATTTGCCCACGCGCGGCGCAGTCGAGGTGACCGGTCACGCCATCAACCGCCTGAAGGATGCAGAGCGCGGCCTACTGCGCAATCGCGCGGTCGGATTCGTGTATCAGTTCCATCACCTGTTGCCGGAATTCACCGCGGTGGAAAACGTGGCCATGCCGCTGCTGATTCGCGGTACGCCGGTGACGGAGGCCAGGGAAAAGGCCGTAAGTTTGCTGGAGCGGGTAGGTTTGGGTGAGCGCCTGAATCACAAGCCGGGACAACTGTCCGGCGGCGAACGCCAGCGCGCGGCGGTGGCGCGCGCGCTCATTCATCGGCCGGCGGTGGTGCTGGCCGATGAACCCACCGGGAACCTTGACTTGCACACCGGCGATCAGGTGCATGAACTCATGCTGGAACTGAACCGCGATTACGGCACCAGCCTGATTCTGGTGACCCACGATCTGCGTCTCGCGGAGCGCATGGAGCGCATTCTGCATCTGGAAGATGGCCGGCTGCATGCCTGAAGCGCCTGAAATCGCGAGCGCATCCAAAACAAGCCGAATGGCATGACACCGCAAGTTGCCAACGAACATCCAATGCCGGCGACATCCGATTTCCTCGGCCATCCGCGCATGCTATGGATGCTGCTGGCCACCACGGTCGGTATCAATTTCGCGTTCTACGGATTTCGCGCGTTTCTCGCGCCATATGTCGCGGACGCGTTCTTTTCCACCCTGCCGCACTCCGAGGCGCTGAAACGGGCGAATCTGCTGTTCGCGGGCTTTGGCGCGCTGTTGTACGCCGCGACCATCGTCGGCGGCTGGGTCGCGGACAACGTGCTCGGCGAAGTGCAGGCGCTGCGCCTGTCGGTGTGGCTCGCAATCATCGGACTGGTGTTTATGGCGCTGCCGGGGCGCGAGGCGTTCCTGCTGGCGCTCGCGTTTTACATTCTGGCCTCCGGCCTCGGTATTCCGCTGACCGTACTCATCGGACGGAATTACCTGCATAACGACCCGCGGCGCGACGCCGGCTACACGCTGTACTATCTGGCCATCAATCTGGGCGGATTCATCGCGCCCTTTGTGTGCGCCAACTGGATCGGCGTGCACTACGGTTTCCGCTGGGGTTTCATTCCGGCTGCAGCAGGTGCCGCCGCCGCCGCGGTGATATTCGAATGGAAACACCGGCGCGTGGTTACGTGCGGCGAAACGGCGCGCTTCCAGCGCCGCTGGTCCACGCCGGTCGTGGTGGTGATCACGGTTCTGCTCTCGTATCCCTGCATGCTGCTTTTGTCCCATCCCGGCGTGTTGGCTATCCTGGTTTACGCGCTGATGGCGTTGCTGGTGCTGTATTTCATCGTCAGCAGCGTGCGCCGCGGCGACCGGGTGCAGAGTCACCGTTACCTCGCGATGCTGCTCTTGTTCATCGCGCTGGTACTGTTCTGGGCGTGGAGCCTGCAGAGCGCGAGTTCGCTGAATTTCTTCGCGCGCGAGTACGTGGATGCACCGTTCAATTTCACGCTCTATCAGTCAGCCAATCCGCTCTATATCCTGATATTGGCGATACCGATTGCGATCCTGTGGCCGTGGCTGGACAAGCGCGGCATCAATCCCTCGACGCCGCGCAAGTTCGGCATCGGCCTGCTGCTCGTCGCCCTGGGTTACGGCGTGATGCTGGGCGCGACGCATTTCCTGCTGCGTCCCGACGGCCATATCACCTGGTGGCCGCTGCTGGTTTGTTACCTGTTCTCGACCGTGGGCGAGCTTACGCTCTCGCCCATCGGCTACGCCATGATCGGAAAACTCGCGGCGTCCAACGAAGCCTCGCTCGCCATGGGCGGCTGGTTCTTCGGCGTCAGCGTGGCCTATGACCTGTCCGGCCAGATTGCCGCGATGACCACGAGCGGCGGCATCGGCGGATACTCACACGTGTTCGCGTTGCTGCTGGTGGTGGGTGTCGCGCTTGCCGTCGTCTATCTGGTGGCGGCCCCGTGGATCGTGAAACTCATGCACGGCGTGCGGTGATTCCGCCAGTACGAGCTTTTTACGAGCATGCCGACGGATGTTTTGCGGCGCGCAGGCGTGCGCGTTTGCGCCAGCGCATGCGAATGGAGACCTGCCAGAGCACGCTCAGCGTCACGTAACCGATCAGCGCCAGCAGCATGCCGCCGACGATGCAGCCGAGCCACAGCGGTTCCCAGATATGCGACAGTTCCATGAACAGCCAGTCGAATGACAGGTGGTGTGGAAACGGGTGATGGTGCACGTGCAGCAGCAGGGCCCCGAGGCGGTAATTGCCGTAGTAAATGGCGCCGAAGGTCAGGGGATTGTTGAACCATACCGTGAGCACGGCCAGCGGCAGGTTCAGGCGCCAGTAGAACGCCGCCAGCACCGCCAGCAGCATGTGGCCGGGAATCGGCAGACAGCAGATGAACAGCCCGATGGCAATGGCGCCGGTGCTGCCGTGGCGGTTGACATGCCACAGAGCCGGGTCGTAGAGCTTTTTCCGGAACGGCCGCACGTACCATTTGCCGCTGAGCCTGGTGCGCAGCTTTTGCCGGTCCGGCATCAGCTTGTTGAGGAACTTGCGTGGCATGGGACGGGAGCGTCTCCTGGGCGCACTCGAGGATTGCAAGTGCTGCGGGACAAGCCTATAAACCGCTGTGGGCTTGGCAGCACGCGACTGCGGATGCACACGCCGTAAGCCCATTATTCCATGCTCCGGGGGCAGGGACGAAATCGTGGCAATCGCAGGGATCGCGATGTTGGCGGGCGTGCTGGCGGTGCTGGCACTCCCGGCACTGCCTTCCGGGCTGGGAGTACTGCTGATCACGGTGCCCATGGCATTGCCGCTCTGGCTGTGGCGGCCGGCACGCAAGTTCATCTGGGTGCTGCTCGGCTTCACGTGGTGCTGGTGGTGTGCCCAGCAGCAACTCATGCTGCGATTGACGCCGGCGCTCGAGGGGCGAGATCTCACGCTCAGCGGCTGGGTGGCCTCGATTCCCCAAATCCATCCCGAATATGCGAGCTTCGAGTTCGCCGTCGAGCAGCTCGACGGCCGCGTCCCCGGCCGCGGTATTCCCAGCCGCGTGCGTCTCAGTTGGCCGGATATCGCATCCGTGCCGCAGCCCGGCGAACACTGGCGCTTCACGGTGCGTCTGAAACAGCCGCGCGGCTACATGAGCCCCGGCAGCTTTGACTACGAAGGGTTCCTGTTCCGTCACGGCATTGGCGCCACGGGCTATGTGTTGCGCGCACACGCCAAGGCGCTCGCGGGTGCCAAGCGTTTCCCATTGCTGCGCGCGCGGGCCGCAATCATGCATGCCATGCTGCGCGCGCTCGGCCACAGCGAATTCGCCGGAGTGGCGGTGGCACTAGCCATCGGTGACACCGGCGGCATCGGTACGCAACAGTGGAAGGTTTTCCAGAATACCGGCACCGCGCACCTCGTGGCGATTTCCGGATTGAATATCGGTCTGGTTGCCGGACTGGTGTTCTTGCTGGTCAGGTTTCTGTGGCGGCGCAGTGCCTGGTTGTGCACGCGCGTGCCGGTGCCGGTGGCCGGAGCCTGTGTGGCCCTGCTGGCAGCTGCCCTGTATGCCGCCATGGCCGGATTCTCGGTGCCCACGCAGCGTGCGCTCATGCAGTTGGCGGCCGTTGCGGGCACGGTACTGCTGCGCCGGCACGCGCGATCCTGGGACATGCTGGGCCTGGCATTGGTGGGCGTGCTGTTGCTCAATCCATTGTCCGCCGGCGAGATTGGTTTCTGGCTTTCATTCGGCGCGGTGGCGGCGATCTTTTACGTGTTCAGCGGGCGGGTGAATTCCGGTCACGGCAAAGTGATGCAGTTGCTGCGCACGCAATGGGCGGTAGGCATTGGTCTGCTGCCGCTGCTGGTGTGGTTTTTTCATCGGGCGACGCTGGTGGCGCCGGTAGCGAACATCGTGGCGGTGCCGGTGTACAGCCTGCTGGTAGTGCCCTTGGTGCTGGTGGGCGTGGTATTCCTGGGCGTGTGGCCCTGGCTGGGCGCGCTGCTGCTCAAGTTGGCCGCATGGGTGATGTCGGTGGTCTGGTTGTTGATGCAGTACCTGGCCGGATTTTCCATCGCGCATGTGCCCACGCCGGAGCCCACGTTGCTCGTGGTCGTGATGGCGTGCCTTGGCGCGTTGTGGCTCATGCTGCCGCGGCGCATGCCGGCACGTTGGCTCGGCGCGGTGTTGCTGCTGCCGTTGTTCATGCGTCCGCCCTCCGGCATACCCGCGGGCGGATTCAACCTGGCATTGCTGGACGTGGGGCAGGGCTTGTCCGCAGTGGTGCGCACCGCGCAGCATACGCTGGTGTACGACGCCGGCCCCGCGTTTTCGGAATCCGACACCGGCCAACTGGTGGTGATTCCCTGGCTGCAGAGCCGCGGCGTCGGTACGCCCGACCTGACCATCATCAGTCATGGCGACAACGATCATGCCGGCGGCTTGCGCAGCCTGCGGGCCGTCTGGCCGGACATGCCGGTACTGACGAGCGCGCCCGGACGGGTGGCCGGGTCGCAGCGCTGCGCGCGCGGTCAGCACTGGGATTGGGACGGCGTGCATTTCGAGATCCTGTCGCCGGATGCGGACAACCGCCGCGCGGGCAATGACGCCTCATGCGTGTTGCAAGTCAGCGGCACCGGCGGCAATGTGTTGCTGGTCGGCGACCTGATGCGCGACGGTGAGCGGCGCCTGGTGCAACGCGACCTTGCGCACTTGAGCAGCGACGTGCTGGTGGTACCGCATCACGGCAGCCGGACTTCCTCCAGCGCGGAATTTGTCGAGGCGGTGGCGCCGCACTTCGCGCTGGTACCGGTGGGTTATCGCAACCGCTGGGGCTTTCCCAACCAGGAGGTCCTGCAGCGCTATCGGCAGGCGGGTGCCAGCGTGCTGGACACGGTGTCCTCGGGAACCGTGGAAATGCGCCTGTGGCCCGGACAGGAATCCGTGGTGGCGAGCCGCTGGCGACTGGATCACGCGCGCTTCTGGACGGCCGAGTAAGCGGCCGGCGGCGTTCGCCCGACAGGCAAAATCCAGTATCATGCCCGGGGTTCGGCGGCGGGCACGCAGTGCATGATTGAAATCATCAAATCCGGCGGCTGGCTGATGTTGCCGCTCATCCTGTGTTCGATCCTGGTGGTGGCCATCGTGGCCGAGCGCCTGTGGACGCTGCAGACCCGGCGCGTGGCCCCGGAGCACCTGGCGGCGCAGGTGTGGAACTGGCTGAAAAACGGCGAACTCGACGATGAGCGCCTGCAGGCGCTGCGTGCCGGGTCACCGCTGGGCCGCATCCTGGCAGCCGGACTGGAACAGCGCCACGCAAGCCGCAGCGCCATGAACGAGGCCATCGAGGACACCGGGCGGCATGTGGTGCATGAACTCGATCGTTACCTGATCACGCTCGGCACCATCGCCAGCATTTCACCGCTGCTCGGTCTGCTGGGCACGGTGCTCGGCATCATGCATGTGTTCGCCGCGATCTCGACCTCCGGACTGGGCAACCCGGCGATGCTGGCCGGCGGCATTTCCCAGGCGCTGATCACCACGGTGGCGGGACTGACCGTGGCCATACCCGCGTACGTCCTGTATCGCTACCTGCGCGGCAAAGTGGACGAACTGGTGGTGCGTATGGAACGCGAAACCACGCGCCTCATGCATGCGGTGCGCAGCGCACACAATGAACCGCAGGCGCTGCCCACCCTCAA
The DNA here is from genome assembly GCA_035277745.1 of Gammaproteobacteria bacterium. Lineage (GTDB taxonomy): Bacteria > Pseudomonadota > Gammaproteobacteria > Natronospirales > REEB76 > REEB76. Next base: position 9,188 of record DATEJV010000123.1, read on the forward strand.
GGCGGTGAGCGCACGCGAGGGGCGCGCGTGAAACTGCGGGCGCGCAGATGGGAAGATCCGGAGTTGAACATCATCAACTTCGTGGACGTGATGCTCATGCTGCTGGTGTTCTTCATGATGACCACGCACTTCATCCAGAACACCAGCCTCAGCATAGATTTGCCGACCGCGAGCGTGGCGCCGGCACGCACCGAACTCAAGGGCATCGAAGTGACGATTGACGCCCAGGGGCACTATTACATCAATCAGCAGGCCGTGGCCGGCACCAGTCCGGATGAGGTGCGCGCGGCGCTGCTGGCCGCGGCCGGCGCACGCCGCGATGTGCCCATCATCCTGCGCGCGGATGCGCGCTCCAGCCACCAATCGGTGGTCACGGTGATGAACGTGGCCGGTGAACTGGGATTCTCGCAACTGCAGATACTCACCACCCAGCCGCCCGCGGAAAATTGACATGCGTTTTCTGCGCCTCGACCGCGGCGTGCTCAAGGTTTACCGGCGCCTGTTGGGCTACGTCGTGCCCTTCTGGCAGGTATTCGCGCTCGCGATTCTGGGCATGGTGGTGTATGCGCTCACCCAACCGGCATTCGCCGCGCTGGTCAAGCCGCTGCTCGACAAGAGTTTCGTGCAGCACAACACGCAGAGCATCAAACTGATTCCGGTGCTGGTGATCGGGTTGTTCGTGTTGCGCGGCGTAGCCGGCTTTTTTTCCACCTATTTCATCAGCTGGGTGGGGCGCAGCGTCATCAAGCGCCTGCGCGGCGAAGCCTTCGGCAAACTGCTGCGCCTGCCGACGCGCTTTTACGATGCCACTTCGTCGGGCGTGCTGGTCTCCAAAATCACCTACAACATCGAGCAGGTGGCGGAAGCCACCACCAATGCCATCACCGTGCTGATCCGCGACGGGCTCACCATCCTCGGCCTGATCGGACTGATGTTCTATCTGAGCTGGGTGCTGTCGGTGTTCATCCTGGTAGTGGGTCCGCTGATTGCGCTGCTGGTGCGCTTCGTGAGCGATCGCTTCCGCCGCTACAGCGGCCGCATCCAGGACTCCATGGGCGACGTGACCCGGGTTTCCGAGGAGGTCATCGCCGGCCACCGGGTGGTGAAGCTGTTTGGCGGCCTGGAACAGGAAAACGCGAATTTCGAGCGCGTCAACGAGCACAATCGCTATCTCAACATGAAGCTGGTGCTGGTGAATGCCGGATCCAGCCCCATCATCCAGTTGCTGGCCGGCATCGGCATGGCGCTGGTGATCTACATCGCCACACTGCCCACGGTGTTGCCGATGATTTCCGTGGGTACCTTCGGCTCGTTCCTGAGCGCCGTGCTGCTGCTGATGGCGCCGCTCAAGCATCTCACCGACGTCAACGCACCGCTGCAGAAGGGTATCGCCGCGGGCCAAAGCATCTTCGAGCTGCTGGATGAGGA
>DATEJV010000124.1:0-3132 GCA_035277745.1 Gammaproteobacteria bacterium
CGGCAGCCAGCGCTGTTTCTGTTCCTCGGAACCGTAAGTAAAGATCGGATACATCACCAGCGAGGATTGCACCGACACGAAACTGCGCAGGCCCGAGTCGCCGCGCTCCAGCTCCTGGCAGATCAAACCGTAGGCCACGCCATTCAGGCCGGCGCAGTCGTAACCGTGAATGGAGCTGCCGAGCAGTCCCAGCGAGGCAATCTCGGGAATCAGCTCTTTCGGAAAGCGCGCGTCCTCGAAGGCCTTGCCGATGATGGGCAGCACCTTTTCATCCACGAAACGCGCAACGCTCGCCTGCGCCAGACGCTCCTCTTCGGACAGGAGGCCGTGCACGTCGTAGAGATCGAGGGAATTCAGGGATTTCAAATTGCTCTCCATCTTGCGCGGACCGGCAGGTTGTCGCTGCAGGACGGCTTGATTCTGTGGGAGCGGCTTCCAGCCGCGATTCCAGATTCAATCGCGGCCAGGAGGCCGCTCCTACAAGATCTGGGCTGCAAACGAGGCGCTTATGATACCCGAAGGCCATTTCCGCTTCAGACGACAGCTCAAGCATCACCGGCTACCGCATGCAGCGCGGCGGCCCGTTAGAATAACGCGGGCATTGTCCACACAAACCCGGAGCAAGACCGCATGCACCTGTTGACGCTCATCGGCGTGCTCGTGGTCATCGTGGGCTTTGCGCTCAAGGTGAATCCGCTGCTGGTGGTGACGGTGGCGGGCATCGCCACGGGTCTTGCCGGCGGTCTGCATCCGGTGGCCATCGTCAGCGAATTCGGGCGCGCGTTCACCGAGAACCGCTACATGGGTCTGGTGTGGCTTACGCTCCCGGTCATCGGCCTTTTGGAACGCGGCGGCCTCAAGGAGCGCGCGCAGGATTTGATTTCACGCATCCAGAGCGCCACCACCGGCCGCGTGCTGCTCCTGTATCTCGCCATTCGCCAGCTCACCGCCACCATCGGCCTGACCTCGCTCGGCGGACAGGCGCAGATGGTGCGCCCGCTGATCGCGCCCATGGCGGAAGCCGCGGCGCAAGCGCGTTTCGGTACCTTGCCGGACCAGACTCGCCATTTAATTCGCGCGCATGCCGCCGCCGTGGACAACGTCGGCGTGTTTTTCGGCGAGGATATTTTTCTCGCCATGGGCTCGGTGCTGCTCATCAAGGGCGTGCTGGACGCGAATGGCATTCATCTCACTCCGCTGCACATCGCTTTGTGGGCGATCCCCACGGCGGTCGCGGTATTCATCATTCACTCTCTGCGTCTGATGCTGCTGGATCGCAAGCTGCGGCGCCAGTTCGGGGGCCGGGCACAAGCTGCGCAAACTCCTTTAGCCGGTAATCTTCAGAACGCCGGAGAAGACAAATGATCCGGCTGGAATACGTTTATGTTCTCGCCGGCCTGCTGTTCGGCGTGGCCGCGGTGCTCGAATATCTCGACCGCGCCAATTCCAAACGCCTGCGCAAGACCGTGTTCTGGGGAATCTACAGCATCACCTTCCTGTTCGGTTCGCTGCTGCCGCCGTTCGTGACCGGCTGTCTGGTGATCCTGATGGTGCTGGTGACCGGATGGAAAGACCTCGGCATGAGCAAGGTGTCCACCGCCGCCGAACCGGAACGGCGGCAGAGTGCGCAACGGCTGCGCGACAAGCTGTTCATTCCGGCACTGTGCATCCCGTTCGTTACTTTTCTCGGCACGCTGGTGCTGCCGAAAATCGTGATCGCCGGCCAGCCGCTGGCCAACGCCGCCAACGCCACGCTCGTCGGCCTGGGCCTGTCGGTCGTGGTGGCGTTCCTGGTCGCGCTGTGGCTGTTCCGCCAGCGGTTCGCCACCGGACTGCACGAGGGCCGACGGCTGTTGACCGCCGTCGGCACGGTGACGGTGTTGCCGCAACTGCTGGCGGCACTCGGTGCGCTGTTCGCCGCCGCCGGCGTAGGGCAGGTAGTCTCCGGTCTGGTGACGGATTTCATCCCGGCCGACGCCACGTTCCTGGTGATCGTGGCGTTCGCCGTGGGCATGGCGCTGTTCACCATGATCATGGGCAATGCCTTCGCGGCGTTTCCGGTGATGGTCGCGGGCGTGGGCCTGCCGCTCATCGTGCACAAGCTCGGCGGCGATCCCGCCATCATGGCGGCGGTGGGCATGCTCTCGGGATATTGCGGCACGCTCATGACGCCCATGGCGGCGAACTTCAACATCGTGCCGGCCGCGCTCTTGGAATTGCCGGACCAGAACGGCGTGGTCAAGGTGCAGATCCCCACCGGCCTGATCCTGCTCGCGGTGAACATCCTGCTGATGTATTTCCTGGTGTTCCGATTTTGATTGTGGGAGCGGCGATCTTCGCCGCGATACACATACAACATCGCGGCTAAAGCCGCTCCTACACTCAATTTCCAACCATGCGCGCTTGCTGTTGCGGCGGGCAGCGCACGGAACCGTAGGAGCAGAACACGCAGCAGTCACCGGGTTTCGGTTTCAATAGCGTGCCGCAGTGCGGGCATTCCCAGAAGTGTTGGCAGGCATCCGTCGGCATCTGCGCTTCGGTATTCCGGCCGCAGTGCGGACAGGTGAGAACGGAAGTGAGGATCGGCAAGAGGGCATTCACGTGAGCAGCTTAAGATGCGGCGACGGCGCACACAAGCACCATGCCTCAGACGTGAAGTAACCGCAGACTCGTCCAGCCGACGTACAGGCCGAAGCCGGCGAGCACGACAGCGCTCACATAGGCGACCCACACGACGGCGGACATGGCTTTGCCGCCCACCCAGCGGAAGGCGTAGGTGAAGGCCACCGCGTACAGCGAACCGGTGCAGAAGAACGCGATGATACCGGGCCAGCCCCAAACGGTATAAAGCAGCGTGCCGTTAGCCAGCCACCAGGCGAGCGAAAACGGGCTGGTGAGCACGGTAAAGAAACCGATCTTCCATGAGCCCGGCGTGCCGTCCGCATGCATGCCCTTGCGCGCCGTGCGCCATGTCGTCCAAGCCATCCACAGCAACAGCAGCGCGCCGGCCAAGCCCAACATACCCACCACCCGCGGACGCTGATTCAGAAACGCCACCGCGCCGATGATGGCGAGCGCCAGCCACACCATGTCGCCCACGATTGCACCACAGGCCGTGAGCAGCGATTCCCG
>DATEJV010000125.1:0-2081 GCA_035277745.1 Gammaproteobacteria bacterium
AAAAATTTGCGATAATGCCGCCCTGACCCGCCGTTCCGGACCCCCATGAGCGCACCACTTTGGACCCCCAGCACCGAGGTCGTCGCACACGCCAACATGCGGCGCTTCCTGGAGCACGTGCAGCACCAGTGCGAGCCCGACGTGAAGAACTACGCCGGGCTGTATCGCTGGTCCATCGAGCATCCCGAGCGTTTCTGGCCGCAAGTCTGGGCCTTCTGCGGCATCAAGGCGTCACGAACCTGGGACGAGGTGCTCACCGACGGCCAGCAGATGCCGGGGGCCAAGTGGTTCACAGGCGCACGTCTCAATTTTGCCGAGAATCTGCTGCGCTACCGCGACGAGCGTCCGGCGCTGGTATTCCGCGCGGAAGAGGATCGCCAGCATATAACGCTGACTTACCGTGAACTCTACCGCCAGGTCGCGGCGCTGGCCGCGGCGCTGAAAAACTCCGGTGTCAAAGCCGGCGACCGCGTGGCGGGTTTCATGCCCAACCGGCCGGAGACCGTGATCGCCATGCTCGCGACGACGAGCCTCGGAGCCATCTGGTCCTCCTGTTCGCCGGATTTCGGCATCAACGGCGTGGTCGACCGCTTCGGCCAGATCGCACCCAAAGTGCTGTTCACCTGCGACGGCTATTTCTATGCCGGCAAGACCGTGGACTCGCTCGCACGCATCCGCGGCGTGCTGGAAAAGCTCCCGTCGGTGGAGCGTATCGTCGTCGTGCCTTACGTGAGTACGCAGCTGGACATTTCCGCGGTACCGCGCGCGGTGCTGTGGCGGCAGTATCTGGGCAGCGCAACGGAAGTCGAGTTCGCACAACTGGCGTTCGATCATCCGGTGTACATCATGTACAGCTCGGGTACTACCGGCGTGCCCAAGTGCATAGTGCACGGCGCCGGCGGCACGCTCATCCAGCACCTCAAGGAACTGGTGTTGCATACGGATCTCAAACGCGAGGACGTGATCTTCTACTTCACCACCTGCGGCTGGATGATGTGGAACTGGCTGGTCTCGGGTCTCGCCGTGGGCGCCACGCTGCTGCTGTATGACGGTTCGCCGTTTCACGCGCATCAGGACATGCTGTGGCGCATCGCCGAGGAGGAAGGCATCAGCATCTTCGGCACCAGCGCCAAGTACCTGTCGGCTGCGGAGAAATTCAACGTCCAGCCGCGCCACAAGCACAAGCTCGAAAAGCTGCGCATCATCACTTCCACCGGCTCGCCGCTGCTGCCGGAGAATTCCGCATACGTGTACCGCGACATCAAGCAGGATGTTTGCCTGTCCTCGATTTCCGGCGGCACCGACATCATCTCCTGCTTTGCGCTCGGCAATCCGCTGCTACCCGTGTATCCCGGAGAACTCCAGTGCCGGGGGCTCGGCATGGCGGTGGAAATCTGGAACGCGGGCGGCAAGCCGCTGCACGGCCGGCCGGGCGAGCTGGTGTGCACCAGACCTTTTCCGTCGATGCCGGTGCAATTCTGGAACGACGCGGACGGACGCAAGTATCACGACGCGTATTTCGATTACTTTCCTGGCGTGTGGCGCCACGGCGACTGGGCGGAGCTCACGGAACGCGACGGGCTCATCATCTACGGCCGCTCCGACGCCACGCTCAATCCCGGCGGCGTGCGTATCGGCACCGCGGAAATCTACCGGCAGGTGGAGAAGTTGCCGGAAATCGTGGAAAGCATCGCCGTCGGCCAGGATTGGCAGGGCGACGTGCGCGTGATCCTGTGCGTGCGCCTGCGCGACGGCGTGACGCTCGATGACGCCCTCGTCGGCAGAATCCGCAAAACCATCCGCGACAACACCTCGCCGCGCCACGTGCCGGCGAAGATCATCGCCGTACCCGACATCCCGCGCACCATCAGCGGCAAGATCAGCGAACTTGCGGTGCGCAACGTGATCCACGGCTGGCCGGTCAGGAACACCGATGCACTCGCCAATCCGCAGGCGCTGGAATACTACAAGAACCTGCCGGAGCTGCAGACCGATTAAGCACACATGGGTATGCGGCATAGCGAAACCTTATGCGGCCTGCGGTTGTGGGAGCGGCGAGCGGACCCATGGGTCCGCGCCGC
>DATEJV010000126.1:0-3091 GCA_035277745.1 Gammaproteobacteria bacterium
GGGAATTCACCGAGGGCGCGCTGCCGATCCTGGTGACCACCGACGTGGCCTCACGCGGCCTGCATATCCCCGACGTGACGCACGTCATCAACTACGATCTGCCCCAGGATGCCGAGGACTACGTGCACCGCATCGGCCGCACCGCACGTGCGGGCGCCGAAGGCGACGCCATCAGCTTTGCCTGCGAGGAATACGCGTTTTCACTGCCGGAGATCGAGCACTACATCGGCCGCGCCATTCCGCGCGAATCCTTGCGGCCGGAACTGCTTGCGGAATTGCATCCCGCGGCAAAACGCGAGCGTTATCACGCACAGCTGCACCATCACGGCCATGCGCCAGGGCGCAGTGGCGCAGGCGGCGGCCGACGCCGCAGGCGTTGAGATGTGCTGAGTGCTGAGTGCTGAGTGCTGAGTGCTGAGTGCTGAGTGCTGAGTGCTGAGTGCTGAGTGCAAAAAGTATTGTTGCTTTCGGAAACTTAACAAGTTCGAACGAGATTCGTTTTCTTCAGCGCAGCACGCAGTACTCAGTACGTAGCACTTTCCTCAGACATCAGTTCCGCCAGAGATTCCACCGAGGGAAACTCGCTGATTTCGCGCGCCGGCTGATGGCTGTCGGGACAACGCACGGCAATCAGTCGGTCCAGGCCGTCGGCCCGTGCGGCACGCAGCACCGGCAAACTGTCGTCCACAAACAAAGTGTTGCGCCGGTCGAAGGGCTCAAACGTGCGCAGACTCTGCCAGAACCCTCCGGTCTCCTTTGGATGTCCGAGTGCATGTGCGGACACCACACGGTCGAAAAACCGCCCCAGCCCGGTATGTTCAAGCTTTATCGCCAGCACGCCGGGATGCGCATTGGTGAGCAGCACGAGGCGCTTGCCCGTCACTTGCGCGCACTGCAACAGCTCCAACGCGCCCGCATGCACGCGGATTGAATCCTGAAGTCCGCGCGTCAGCGCCAGCACGTCCAGCCCGAGTTCGGCTGACCAGTAATCGGCGCTGTACCATTGCAGCGTGCCTTCGAGCGCGCGAAAGCGCGGCCGCAGTTCCGCTCGTGCCTGCGCCGTGCTCAGGCTGCGGCGCGCGGCGTAATGCCGCGGAAGAAATTCCTGCCAGAAGTAATTGTCGAAATGCAGGTCGAGCAGCGTACCGTCCATGTCCAGGAACAGGTTGTCAATCGCAGCCCAATCCACCTGCATGCGCGCCTTTTGCAACATGACCGGTATGATATACCGCCCTGCGCGCAAACCGGAGATACTCCGTGCGATTCGCCGACACACGCATGCTGGAACCATTGCTGAAGATTGCCGAAGCGGCCGGCCGGCGCATTCTGGAAATCTACGCCACGGATTTCAGCGTGCAACAGAAAGCCGATCACTCGCCGGTCACCGCTGCCGACCTGGCGGCCCAGGAAATCATCGTCCAAGGTCTGAGACTACTCACGCCCGATCTGCCGGTGCTCTCGGAAGAATCCAGCCAGATTCCGTTTGCCGAGCGCCGCCGCTGGGACAGCTACTGGCTGGTGGATCCGCTCGACGGCACCAAGGAATTCATCAGCCGCAACGGCGACTTCACCGTGAACATCGCATTGGTGCAGCAGCATGCGCCGGTGGCCGGCGTGGTGCGCATCCCGGCGGAGAACCTCAGCTACTACGGCGTGGTCGGTGCCGGCGCTTGGCGCCGCACAGGCGCGGCCAAGCCCGAGCCCATACACGTGCGCCCCCTCTCCGGCGGCCCGGTGCGCGTGGTCGCCAGCCGCTCGCACCGCGGCGAACTGCTGGACGGCTATCTCGCCAGACTTGGGCCGCACGAAACCCTGTCGCGTGGCAGCGCCCTGAAGTTCTGCCTCGTGGCCGAAGGCGCAGCCGACGTGTACCCGCGACTCGGTCCGACCTCGGAATGGGACACCGCAGCCGGTCACGCCGTCCTGTTGGCTGCCGGCGGTCACGTGGTCAACTTCGATGGAACGGCGCTCAGCTATAACGCGAAAGAATCGCTGCTCAATCCCCATTTCATCGCGTACGCGGACCCAGCGCGCGACTGGCGGCAATACTTGTAGAAGCGGCTTCCGGCCGCGATTCATCCATTATCGCGACGTGGGCGCCGCTCCTGCAAAACGCAGCCGGTCAGCGTTTCACGCCCAGCAAGCCGTTGCGGAAATCATCCGGCAGCTTCGGACCCAGGAACGCATTCAACAACGCGGTGTGGAAATCCGCTCCGGCGATCGTGCCCTTGAGTTCGGCGTTCCAGTGCACCTCGGTGCCCTGTCCCGGAATGTAATCCAGAGTGACCACATCGCCGCGTTTCGCCTGGCCAAAGAACCCGACAAACTGGTTTATCTTGGCACGCAGGTCCGCACTAATCTCGGGATTGTTGTCGTTGAAGCCTTCATCCCACGCATCCTTGAACTGACTGGGACTGGCCGCGTAAATCATGTTCATCTGCACGCGATCCGGGCCGGTCTGGGCCAGCACCGCTTCTACCGTATCGGCCTTTTCGCGCAGATACAGCCCACCCACATACACCTTGACCTTGAACCAGGTCTTGGTGCGCAACGCGATGCCGTTCAGCACCAGAGTCTGCCCGCCTACCACGGCGGTATCCGACATGTTGACGCCCGCCAATGTGGCGGCCTGCACTCCCGTCAGTCCGCCCACCGCCAGCAGCAACAAACCCGCAAACAGCTTCCGCATGACTGCACCTCACTCCATCTTTTAAGAACCAAGCCTAGCATTTCAGCCGGCCGGATGCGTACCGTCACCTTTGAGATTACGCGCAAAGAACGCCAAGGTCCGCTGCCAGGCATCGGCGGCCGCCGCCGGCCGGTAATTCCCTCCCGAGGGATTGGCAAAGGCATGACCGGCTCCGGCGTATTCATGGATTTCCGCATTCACATGCGCGCCCTTGAGCGCCGCCTGAAAGGCACGCACGTCCGCGGGCGTGATGCCCCGGTCCTGCTCGCCGAAAAATCCGAGCAACGGCATTTTCAGCTTGGACAGCTCCGCCACATTGTCCACGGGACGGCCGTAATACATGACCGCGGCATTCAGCTGATCGGACAGCATGAGCGCGGTCTGCAGCGACCAGCCGCCGCC
>DATEJV010000127.1:0-7385 GCA_035277745.1 Gammaproteobacteria bacterium
GACGGCAGCGGCGATGCGTACCTGTTCACCGCGGCCATGCAACGGCACGCGGCCGCGGCGGGCGTACGCTTCCAGTTCGACACCGAGATTTCCAGCATGCAGGCGGGCGTACGATCGATTCAGGTGTTGCACGGCAATCGCGGTGATATCCAGGCCGATGTCTATGTGCTCGCAGCCGGCAGCTACAGCCCGAAGCTCACGCGCCCGCTGCACCTGTCGTTACCCATCTATCCGGTCAAAGGCTACTCACTTACGCTGCTGGCCGCGCCCGGGCGGCAGCTAAAGGTCCCGGTGGTGGACTTCGAGCAGAAAATCGTGATTGCACCGCTGGGCGACCGTATCCGCATCGCGGGCACGGCCGAATTCAACGGCTATGACACCGCGGACAACACGGCGCGCAGCAGCGCGTGCCTGCAGCAAGCATTGAGGCTGCTGCCGAAGCTTGCCGAGGATGCCGCGGGGGAGGGCAAGGTGACGCATTGGACCGGGCTGCGTCCCATGACCTGCGATGGCCCGCCGATCCTTGGCGCCACGCCCTACGAAAACCTTTACCTGAACACCGGCCATGGCCCTCTAGGCTGGACGCTGTGCGCAGGTTCGGCGCAGTTGGTGGCGGATCTCGTGGCGGGCCGACCGCCCGCGATTGATCTGCAGGACTACAGCCTTGCACGCTTTAACAGCTGATGCGCGCTACGCTCGCGGCGACCGGCTGTAGGGCGACCGACGGGGGTGACAACGGAGACGGGGCGCTCACGGGCGAGCCCCGCGGGCCGGGCTTAGCCTCGGCTCAAATGCGCATAATGTATAGAACTATAATTGCTCTCGATGCCAGCGCGACCCTTTGGCAGGGCGAAGATCTTCTGGGACGCTGTTGACAAGGATGTTGGTGGTGTCCCAGACTTCGCGGCGATTCGAGTTGATGATTCGTTTCTATCTGGTTCGTTTAAGAGTCCTACGTTCGTAAGTGAACTAGGCGCGTCAATCAGAGTTCCAGGGACGGACGTTGAGTCAGTCTTTGGCCCACAGGATGGTGCCAGAGTCTTTCGGGGGGTGTAGCTCCACCCATCCAAACCGGAAGCAGTGCAGGACCTGTCAGACCTAGCTGCAAAGTTGCTATGCACGTGCAGCAGCTCGTGATTCGGTACATCGGAGGCCGGCATGTGTCGCACCTTCGGACGCCGAACTAGTGACGGCTTTTTTTCTGGCGCCGTTGCTTGACGGGATAGGTGTGTCCTGAGTTCATGAACTTCATCTGGTGGAGTAGGGAACAGAGCCTTAGTAACCACGCCACTTCCTGACGTGTGAGGCTCGTTTTTAAGCAGAATTTCGGTTGACCCGCTAACTGTGCCCTCTGCCGACCGTTGACCTTGCTGGTGCCTGACGGTCGCAGAGGGTGCGGTTCGCCTCTTCTCTTGGCGAGCCAGGGATGGCGAGCCTCCAGGGTGCAGGGATGCACCGCAAGCCTCTATCGGCTGCTTCAGCAATGCTAAGCTGCGGGCTTGAGCAGGAGCTGTTGCGCGTCCGATTTCTGACGGGCTTCCCGCGTGCCTACCCCCTTCCTTGTAGACCGGTTTTTCTTTCCTTCCTGCGCTGGAAGTCTGGCCGTAGGCTGGACTTCCAGCGGCTGGCCCGTAGAACTCATCGGGCACCTCTTGTCCGAGTCCTCGCAAACGTCCGCGCAGCGCCGCGTTGATTTCCTGCAGCCAGTGAATGTTCAAGATGTGCACCGGGTCAAAGCCCGTGGCGTAGTCGGGCGGGAAAAGTCGGTCATTGGCGAACACCCAACCGGACCAGCCTTTGCTGAGCCGGCCAAGATCTCCGCTCTTGAGGGCGAGGTAGTCCACGAACAACGCAGGAAGGGCACGGTTGGCTTCCTTTTGTCGGTAGGTCTGTTCGTCTAGACCCAAGCACTCGGCCGCCTCCTGGGCGCTGACCTTGGCGACCTGGCGTAGCAGGTCGAGATCGCTGCCTTTCTCAGTGTACCAAGCCGTCGCTCGACGCTTCAGCGTAGCACTTGATTGCGCATAATGTATATTATGGTTAATAGTGGCTATAGCGGTGGGGCCGGTGCAATTCAATGCACTGGCCCCTCTTCTGATATGTGGATCCGGCGTGCGCGACGGCTGCCAGTGCACAGGATCTAGTCCTGCCGGTCTTGCCTGCCGGAGACGCGACCCAGACGCCCGAGTTCTTCCACCACGATGCGCATGGCCTCGCGTTCGACTTCGGACAGGTACGGATTCCAGATATCGAAGATCAGCACCACGCGCGTGTGTGCGCTCTTGTTCCAGGCTTCGTGCTCGAAGGTATCGTCGAATACGATGCACTCGCCTTCTTTCCAGCCGCGGATCTCGGTGCCGACGCGGATGCCGCAATCCGGCGGGATGATCAGCGCCAAGTGCGCCACCAGGCGAATGTTGATCACGCCGGTATGCGGCGGGATATGCGCGCCCGGTTTGAGCACCGAAAACAGGGTTTCCGGCGAATGCTCGGCCACACGGCTCAGCGGCAGCGTGTCCAGCAGTCCCGCGGTGACCGGACAGCGGGCACAGTTGGCATCAAAGCGGCGGCCGTCGCGGTAGAAGAAAAACGCGTTCCAATTTGGCGAATAATTGAGAGCCTCCCAGTACTTCGCGCCCGGAAGATGGCGACGCAACTCAATGAACGGCCGGAAGCCTTCATCGCCACGCAAGACTTCCAGCAGCTCGCCGCGGATTTCCGCCGTGTGTTTCTCGATTTCCGCAAACCAGGGAAATTGTGCGCGCTCGAACCAGGCTTGTGACGGCACGCCTGGGAACGTCATGAAGGTGCAGCGCTGTAGCGGATTGCCGGCAGGGAGCGCTTCCTGTCTGAAATACACACGCAGACACTGGTCCACGCGCGCAAAATCCGCCGCCGGATGGCCTGCACGCAGCGGCGCGAGTGCCTGCGCGAGTCGCACCTCGCGTGCCTGCTGCACCACGTCCATGGCATGTTGCAGGGCCTGACGCAGTCCGGCAGGCAAGCGCTCGGGTTGCACCATCAGACCGAGATCACCGGCCTGCATGAGTCCGGCAAGGAAACTGTTCAGGGCCTCGTCGCTCCGTCCCAGCTGTTCCAGTACCGCACCTTTATGCAGATGGGCTATGGGAAATTCCGGCTGCAGATGCAAGGCTGCGTCCAGCGCCGCAACGGCTTCAGGCAACGCTCCCCGTGCACGCTGCACCAAGCCGAGGTTCTTGAAAAGCGCGGCGTCCTCGGGGTGCGCAACGACGGCACGTTCAAACAGCACCAGACTCTGGCTCAGGTCTCCCGCGGCCAGCGCCTGCATCCCCAGAAAGCTCAGCGCTTCGGAGTGCGCGGGATCGCGTTGCAGCAACCGCCGATATAGATCAGCCGCCGCAGGTATCTGGTTGGATGCAGCGCTGCGGCGTGCGGCCTCGGCCAGACTGGCCATCTCGCGCTGATCCGCGGCTGCGGTGTTCGGCAGTTCGGAGGACGTCACATGGTGTGGGTGGGCCGGTCGGCGCGCAAGGCCGTGCCCAGCAGGCTTTCGATTGTGCGCTGGGTGTTGCCGCCATCCTGCGCGCTGAACTGTACGCCGATACCGGTGGCACGCGTGCGGTTGGTGCTGCGGGGAGTGATCCACACGACTTTCGCGGCTACCGGCAGACGCTCCGGAGAGTCCATGAGCTGCAGCAGCACGAATACTTCGTCACCCAGTTGATAGGGCTTGTCGGTGGGTATGAACATGCCGCCGTTTTTCACGAATGGCATGTACGCGCTGTACAAGGCGCTTTTGTCCTTGATCACCAGAGTATGGATTGCCTGTTGTCGCGGTTCACTCATGAATTCAGCCTCCAGCCGCCGCGAGTGGCACGGCGTTCAAGCTACCCAGCCCCTCGGCCCATTGCAGCAGCAGATCCTCAAGCAGCAACTGGACGTTCACCGGAGTCGCCGCCAGGACCATGGCCCGGTTGAGCCGTCCCAAATACGCGTGCAGTGCGCGCAAGTTTAATCCCACGAGTGCGCTTTGCAACAGCGCATGGGCATCGGCGTTGATCAGCGCGGGCGGTGCCGTCCAGGCCGCGGACGCGAGACGCACGAGGTCCATGGTCCAGGTCTGCAGCAGGCGTAGCACCAGCGGCAGCGGTTCGCGGGAAAGCTCCCCGGCGCACTGCAAGGGATTGAGCTTGTTGGAGCGCAGGTCCAGCAGCATCTGAAACAAGCCCAGACGCTCGCGGACCAGCTGCGCGCTGGCGAGCTGTAAAGCGCGCAACGGTCCACCGCCGGCGATGGCCAGGAGTGCCGGCCAATCGGAATGGGATTCGACACCGTTGAGCCAGTCGAGTGCGATGTGTGTGGCCGGCGCAGGCATGCTGAGCAGCTGACAGCGGCTGCGGATGGTGGCAGGCAGGCGTGCGGGTTGCGCCGTCACCAGCATCAGCACGGTGCCGGGCGCCGGTTCTTCCAAGGTCTTGAGCAGACTGTTGGCGGCGTTGTTGTTCATGGCATCGGCCGGGGACAGCACCGCGAGTTTGCGCCCGCCGTGCAGACTGGTGAGCGCCAGCGTTGTGCACAGTTCCCGAATCTGATCCACAAGGATTGCACTCTTGTCCTCGGCAAACGTAAGAAAATGATAATCAGGGTGGCCGCCCGCGGCGAATTGCCGGCAGGAGGGGCAGCGGCCGCAGGCGCGGCCATTTTCCGGTGATTGACACAACGCCAGGGCGGCAAACGCGCTGGCAAACAGTTGCTGGCCGCTCCCCTCCACGCCCGTGAGCATCAGCGCGTGCGGCAACCGACCGCTCTGCAGCCAGCTGCCGGCGTGCTGCCAGAGCGATGTCTGCCACGGCAGCGGAACTGCGCGCCAATCCGGCAATGTGGCCACGGCATTCACAGCCATGTCGCTACGCGTTCTTCGAGTGCGCGCAGGACTTGCTGGCGTACCGACCGCATGCTGGCATCGGCGCGGATGATGCGTATCCGCCGCGCTTCACGTTTTGCGCGTTGCAGGTACGCGCGTCGCACGCGCTCGAAGAACGCGTGCTGTTCCAATTCGAAGCGGTCGCGCCGGCCGCGCTGGCGCACACGCGTCATGCCCACGCGCACCGGCGCGACCAGCAGCAAGGTCAAATCCGGTTTGAGCCCGCGGGTGACCATGCGTTCCAATGCGGCAATCTCGCGCGCCGGTATGCGCCGCCCGCCTCCCTGATAGGCATAGCTCGCGTCCGTGAAGCGGTCGCATAATACCCAGCTTCCGGAGTTCAGCGCCGGCCGGATAACCTGCTGCACATGACTGGCGCGTGCCGCGAACATGAGCAGCAGCTCCGCCATCGGCGTAACGGTTTGTTTGCGCGGTGTGAGCAGCAGCTTGCGGATTTCGTCGGCCAGCCGCGTGCCTCCGGGCTCGCGCGTGACCAGCAGCTTGATGCCGTGTGCGCGCAACCAGCCGGCGACGAATTTCACGTGCGTGGATTTGCCGACGCCTTCAATGCCTTCGAAGGTGATGAAGCGTGCGCGCGGCGTTTTACCGGATTGCATCATGGACGGCGGCGCCGAATCTGGTATTTCTGTACGGCGGCGTTCTGCTCGGCCAGGGTCGCGGAGAACTGGTGGGTGCCATCGCCGCGCGCCACGAAATACAGCGCGTCGCCGGGTGTGGGATGCAATACGGCTTCGAGCGACGCCAGGCTCGGCAGGCAAATCGGCGTGGGCGGCAGGCCGTTGCGGGTATAGGTGTTGTACGGCGTATCCGTACGCAGATCCTTGTAGGTGATTTTTCCATTGTAGGCATCGCCCAGGCCATAGATCACCGTGGGATCGGATTGCAGGCGCATGCCTTTCGCCAAACGGCGCACGAACACACCCGCAATTTCGCCGCGCTCCTTGGGCTGGGCGGTTTCTTTCTCGACAATGGAAGCCAGAATCAGCGCTGCGTAGGGCGTCTGGTACGGCAAGCCGGCCGCGCGCGCTTGCCAGGCGCTTTCCAGATGTGACTGCATGTCGTAGTACGCGCGCAGCAGGAAGGCCACATCAGTGGTGCCCTTGGGGAACTGGTAGGTGTCGGGATAGAGCCGGCCTTCGGGTGATTCGCCGGGATGGCCGAGCGCGGCCATGATGGCGGTGGAATTCTTGCCGGCCAGCGTGTGTCTGAGAGCGGGATTGCTGTCCACGGCCTGCATCACCTGTTTGAAGGTCCAGCCGTCCACCAGAGTGAGCGAATGCAGCACCACCTTGCCGCTTTTGAGCAGATCCAGCAGGCCGGCGACGCTGGTGCCGGGCGGCACCAGGTACTCGCCGGCACGCAGCGCATGCGTGTCCCCACGCAGTCGCGCGAGCCACACGAGGTCAAACGGCTGTGGCAACACGCCCTGGGCATGCAATTCGGCCGCCACCTGGCGCAGCGGTGCGCCGGGCGTCACTTCCACATCCACGGCGCGGGTGCCCGTGACCACCGGCGCCAGAAATCCGCGCCAGTACGCCGTGCCGGCTATCACCAGCAACACCACGATCACCAGCAGTATGACGAGTTTACGCAACATGCCCGATCTCAATCTGTTCCGATCCCGGTTTCCCGCGCCCAATGCTGCATGCGGCGTGTCCACGCGCCTGGCGCGTAATCCCGATCATCGAGCCGGTGTACCGGCCAAATTCCAATCAACGAATTGCACACGAACACTTCACGTGCCCCCCGCAATTCTTTCAGCGACAGCTGCGCTTCTTGCACCGGCTCGCCGGCCTCTATGGCGCGCTCCAACAGATGGCGCCGCATCACCCCCGCCACGCCGCAGCGACTCAATTCGGGCGTGACCCGACGGCCGTCAGCCAAATACACGAACACGTTGGTCATTGTACCTTCGATGACGGCACCCTCCTCGTCCAGCATCAGCCCCTCCTGCCACGGTTCGCGTTCCGACCACTCCGCGCGCGCCAGCACCTGTTCGAGACGATTGAGATGCTTGAGACCCGCGAGCCGGGAATTGTGTCCGAGTCGCGTGCTGCAAACACGCAGCTGTATGCCGGCCTCGCTCCAGGCCGATGGATGATCCGGCCAGGGATGGCGGGTGAGAATGCGCGTGCTTTCCGTGCCCGCCGACGGACGATAACCGCGGCCGCCCGCGCCGCGCGTGATAAGCAATTTGAGTAGGGCGTGTTGTTCGCCGCGTGCTGCGCTCAGCAGTTCTGATTGCAGCTTCTCGCGCGACGAGGCGGCGATCGCCAATCGTTCACAACCCGCGTATAGCCGGTCCAGGTGGTAAGCGAGCAGCGGAATTTGTGCGTGTTTGACCGGCAAAGTTTCGAACAGGCCGTCGCCGTATTGCAGGCCGCGGTCGGACACCGGCACCTGATTCTGCGGTTTGCCGTTCACCCAGCAGGCCGCGATCATGCATCGGCTCCCAGAG
>DATEJV010000128.1:0-3864 GCA_035277745.1 Gammaproteobacteria bacterium
GGAACTGCTGAAACTGGAACACGCGATATTCACGCAACTCTCCAACCGCGACGTCACCCGGCGCCTGTACGACATGCAACGTGATCAATGCCATGCGCGAGATGCTGAACGCCGCTATGAGCGTCAGCCTTTCGGTCATCAGCGTGCGCCAGAACGAAGTGGTCAAGCGTCTTGCCGGCTGGGCCGTGCTGCTCGCCGTGCCCACGCTGCTCGCCAGCTGGTACGGCATGAACTTCCACGGCATGCCGGGACTCCGGGAACCCCGGGCTTATCCGGTGGTGATCGGCGTCACCGTGGCAGTGTGCGTTGTGCTGTTCGTCGTGCTCAAGCGCGTCAAGTGGCTGTGATCATCGATCCGGCCAGCGCCGGAAGATCAGGCTGGTATTGATGCCGCCGAAGGGTGCGCCGTATACGGCGCACGCCCCGCCAGGGATGGCGGGGCTGGACAGCCCACCATGGACGTTAGGACCATCGGCGGAATATGAGACTCGTATTGATGCCACCGAACGCAAAATTGTTGCTCATGATGTAGTCCGCGGAAAAATTCCGTCCCTCGCCGGTCAGGTAATCAAGTTCCGCACACTGCGGGTCCACGTTGTCCAGGTTGATCGTGGGTGCAAACCAGCCGGCGCGCATCATCTCGATGCTCAGCCAGGCTTCCAGCGAGCCGCAGGCGCCCAGCGTGTGACCGAAATAACTCTTGAGCGAACTCACCGGCATGCGTTTGCCGAATACCTGCTGGGTGGCGAAGGATTCGGCAATGTCGCCGCGTTCCGTGGCCGCGGCATGCGCATTGACGTAGCCGATGGCTGGCGGCGCGAGGCCGGCGTCTTCCAGCGCCAGTTGCATGACCACCGCCATGGTCCCGGTCTGCGGCTGGGTGATGTGCGCGCCGTCCGCATTACAGCCAAAACCCGCGACTTCCGCATAGATCGGCGCACCGCGCTGCTGCGCGTGTTCCAGATCTTCGAGAATCAGCGTGGCCGCGCCCTCACCCACCACCAGGCCATCGCGGTCGCGGTCGAAAGGCCGCGGCGTGGTGTGCGGTGCATCGTTGCGCGTGCTGGTGGCAAACAGCGTATCGAATACCGCGGTCGGTCCGATGCTCAGTTCCTCGGCACCGCCCGCGATCATCACCGTTTGCTTGCCGGCGCGGATGGTCTCGTAGGCGAAGCCGATGGCCTGGCTGCCGGAAGTGCAGGCACTGCTGGAGGGGATAATGCGCCCGGTGATGCCGAAGAACAGGCTGATGTTGACCGCACCGGTGTGGCTCATCATCTGCACATAGGTGTTGGACGTCACGCCGCGCAGGCTGCCGGTGCTCGCCATGCGGCCAAACACCACCACCGGTTCCGCGCTGCCGGAGCAGGCGCCGTACGCAATGCCGGTGCGCCCGGACTTGAGCACCGGGTGCTGCAACAGGCGCGCATCCGCCAGTGCCAGCTCGGTGGCGCGCGTGGACATGACCGCCACCGGCCCCATGCTGCGCATGCTCTTGCGATTGTAATGCGGCGGCAGTGCGTAGGACGCGACCGGCGCCGCCAGCCGGGTGTTGAGATCCGCGTAGCTGTCCCACTCGGTCATGTGGCGTACGCCGGAACGGCGTGCGTGCAGACGCGCCGCGATGGCCGGCCAGTCATGGCCGAGCGCGGTCAAGCCCCCCATGCCGGTCACCACTACACGCCGCGGCACTGCCCGCCTCCCGCGTGCCGGCCGCGCGCCCTGCCGGCACTCAAGCCGGCGCAGCCTGTGTGGCCAGCAGCTTCTCGATGATGCGCTGCACGTCCCCCACCGTGCGCACTTCTTTGAAATCCTCGGGACGCACCTTTTGGCCGGTGATTTCCTGCAGCTTGATGATCATGTCCACCGCGTCGATGCTGTCCAGATCCAGGTCCTCCTGCAGCCGCGCCTGCGGGGTGATTTTGGCCGGATCCAGCTCGAACTGTTCCACCAGCGTGTTCTTGAGGGTCTGGAATACCTGCTGCGAATCCATACTGAGTTCCGGATTGTGGACTGAAGGGCGGCCGGGCGCGCAAGCATGCGCGGCACGACCCAAGACAGCGAGTATGTTAATGGTTCCCGCCGGAGGCGCAAACACCGGTTACCGGCCCGCCGTCGCCGGCCTGGGGAATCACGCCACGGGTGGCATCGAGCCGCGGGAGATCTGCAGCAATTCCGGTACGGTTATGCAACGTTCACCACGCGCGTGCAACCCCTCCAGAATCAGGCGCACCGCTTCCACACAATGCGTCCGCCGCCGCCCGCCCAAGTCATGGCCATCGTGCAGCAGCACGATGTCGCCGGCGCGGATTTTGCGCAGCACCCGGCGCGCGACGCGCGCGGGATCGCGCGTGAAGGTATCGCGGCTGTGCAGCGACCACGCCACCAGCGTAAGCCCGCGCACCCACACAGCACGCGCCAGTTCCGGGCGTTTCAGTCCCACTGGCGGCCGGTACAGCCGTGACCGTTGGCCGCCATCCACCGCTGCGATCGCCTGATCACACTGTTCTATCTCCCGCAGGTGCCAGCCAAACAGGCGGAAGTTCTGCCAGCGCGAATGCTGCCAGGAATGATTGCCAATCGCATGTCCCTCGGCCAGCATGCGCCGCGCCAGATCCGGCTGCGTGGTCAGCGCTTTGCCGATCACAAAAAAGGTGGCGTGCGCCTGGTAGCGGGCGAGCACATCCAGAATCTGTGGCGTGACTACCGGGTCCGGTCCATCGTCGAAGCTAAGTGCCACGCACCCGGCGTCGCGCGTGCCGTGGGTGACGGTCGGATAAAACAGGCTGGAGGATGGCCGCGCCATGCCGTCGGCTACCACACACACGAGCAGCGCGCCTGGAACCAGCAACACCAGCAGTGACCAGCCCGAGGCGAATACTCCGGCGGCCGCAAACGCGATATACCCGAGCGTCACACGGTGCAGGTTCCAGCGCAGCCAGCGCCAGCGTAAAACCGGTCGCGTGCGAACCGCCGAAGCCGAAGCGCTGTCCACTTCGTTCATCCGCACCGGCTAGCCGACCTGTGCCGGGAAACATGACGATGATTCCGCGCTGCGCAAGGTCGTGCGCTCGAGCAGGTTCTCGGCAAGCCAGTCGCCCGCCGTGCTTCGGCGCCGGCATTCGAGCCGCACCTCGTTGTCGGCACTCTGGACGGCCACCGCCAAATGCGGGCCGTACGCGGTTCGGGCATGCACGCAGTTCCAGTGGGCGGGAGGCGATGCGTGCACGCACTGCGCGTGCAGATCGAATTCCGCACCCTGCAGGGCCTCCCACAGGCTCATGCCTGCGGCCTTGGCGAAGGCTTCCTTGAGAGTCCAAAACATGTAAAACCCGGTTTGGATTGCGGCCGGCGTGAGCGTACGCAAATACCGCGCTTCGGCGTGCGCGAACAACCGCCCGGCCTGCCGTATGCAGGCACGCGGCCGAGACTGCTCAACATCCACGCCGACCGGGACCGGGGCAAGCGCCGCAACCAGCAAATTCCCCGAATGGCTCAGACTGATGCGCACGGAGTCGCCGTCGTAACGCACGGCGCCACGTGCATCGCTGCGCAATGCCGCTGCGTCCACCCGCGGCCGCTGGCGCGCGAGCGCGGCCAGCAGCAGCTCGCGCCCCGCAAGCCAGATTTGGCGGCGCCGCGCATGCTGGAACGCGCGATAGCGCGTCTGTTCCACAGGATGCAATGCGGGCAGCAGTTCGCGTTCGCGCCGCCCGTGATCGGCATCCACGAAATCCGCGAGCGCTATCTGAACCGTAATGCTCACGTGTATGGCTTGACCGGCCGGGTACTGCCAAGAACAATAGCACGCTCGCCAACCGGGAGTGAGCGCAGATGCGCATCGGCACGCTGATTGCGGTCACC
>DATEJV010000129.1:0-4229 GCA_035277745.1 Gammaproteobacteria bacterium
CCCGGATCCCAGGCCCTTGCCCGCTCCCGTGTCGGGTCACCCTGGTGGCGGAGGTGCCGGGTAACTTTTTAATAGCATCATAACTTTAGCAGCATTTTATACAAAAGTGCATGAGGATTAGCCCCGTCCCCCTTGAATACCAGGGCCTCCCGGCTCCATACAGATGACGCCATGGCCAAGCTGACCATACTGCATTTCCCAGACCCGCGGCTGCGCATCCGGGCCCGGCCGGTCCCGGCCGTCAACGCCGACATCCAGCGGCTGGCGGCGGACATGCTCGAGACCATGTATGCCGCCCCCGGCATCGGGCTGGCCGCCACCCAGGTGGGCGTGGACCAGCGGCTGATCGTGGTGGACGTGTCCGAGAAAGGCAACGAGCCGCGGGTATTCATCAATCCCGAGATCCTGGCACGTGCGGGCACGGAAACCATGCAGGAAGGCTGCCTGTCGGTGCCCGGGATCTTCGAGGAGGTTGAGCGCGCGGCCAGCGTGCGGATGCGCGCGCTGGACGGCAGCGGCCAGGCACTGGAGTTCGATGCCGACGGTCTGCTGGCGGTGTGCATTCAACACGAGATCGATCACCTCAACGGCAAACTGTTCGTGGATTACCTGTCGGAGCTCAAGCGCCAGCGCATCCGCAAGAAACTGGAAAAAGAGCAGCACGCCGCGCGCAGCGCAGAGCGCGGCGCGGCGCCGGCCATCTGATTTTTCATTCACGGCGGTCTCGGGTTCGCTACGCATGACGACGCCCCTTCGCATTGCGTTTGCCGGCACGCCGGAATTCGCGCTGCCGGCGCTCGACGCGCTGGCGGCCGCCGGACATGTGATCGCGAGCGTGTGGACGCAGCCCGACCGGCCGGCGGGACGCGGCCGCAAGCTCGCGGCCTCGGCGGTGAAACAACGCGCGCTTGGCTTGCATCTGGCGGTGCACCAGCCGGACTCACTCAAGAGTTCCGAAGCCCAAACGAAAATCAAACTTGCCGCACCCCAGGTGATGGTGGTTGTCGCCTACGGTTTGCTCCTGCCGCCGGCGGTGCTGGCCATTCCCGAATTCGGTTGCATCAACATTCACGCGTCGCTGTTGCCGCGCTGGCGTGGTGCGGCACCCATCCAGCGCGCGCTGCTCGCGGACGACGCCGCGACCGGCGTGAGCATCATGCGCATGCAGGCCGGGCTGGATACCGGTCCGGTGTATGCCGTGCGCACCACGCCCATCAACGCGCAGGACACCGCCGGCACCTTGCACGACCGTCTGGCACAACTCGGCGCGCAATTATTGCTGGAAGTCCTGGAGCAGCTTCCGGCGCTCGAACCGGTGGCGCAGGACGATGCGCGCGCCACGTATGCCGCCAAACTCACGCGCGTGGAAGCGCGCCTCGGCTGGACGCGGCCGGCGGCGGAGCTCGCGCGTGCGGTGCGCGCCTTCAATCCCTGGCCGATGGCCTGGACGCAGTACCAGGGCGAGCCGCTGCGCATATTGCAAGCCGACGCGCTGGACACGGCCGCCACTCAACCGGCCGGAACGGTGCTGGCTGCAAATCGCGACGGCATCGACGTGGCGACCGGCGCGGGCGTGTTGCGCATCACTGAGTTGCAGCCCGCGGGCGGGCGTGGCATGCGCGCGGCGGATTTCAGCCGCGCCCGCGCACTCGCCGGTCTGCGCTTCGATTGATGCCCCGGGAATCATCGCGCGCGCTCGCCGCCCGGGTGCTCGCGGCGGTGTGGCAGGGCGCGCGCCTGGATGAAGCACTGCGCCAATCCCTGCGTCCGGATTTACCGGCGCGCGACGCGGCGCTGGTGCGCGAATTGTGCTACGGCACGTTGCGCTTTGAGCCGCGTCTGGAATTCTGGTTGACGGGATTGATGGCGCGCCCGTTCGAGGCTCGCGAGCCCGAGCTGCACGCGCTGCTGCTGCTCGGCCTGTACCAGCTCAGCGAAATGCGCGTGCCGCCGCACGCCGCGATCGCTGAAACCGTCGAAGCCTGCCGGCATTTGTCCAAGCCGTGGGCGGTGCAGTTGACCAACGCCGTGCTGCGGCGCTTCCAGCGCGAGCAGGCGCGCCTCATGACGGAACTGCCGCAGCACGAGGTCGCGTATTACGCGCATCCGCGCTGGATGCTGGAACGCATCCGGCGGGACTGGCCCGACCACTGGCGGGAAATTCTCGCGGCCGGCAACCAGCGGCCGCCGCTCACCCTGCGCGTCAATCGCCTGCGGCACACACGCGCGGCGCTGCTCGCGGAACTGGCGGCGGCGGGGATTGGCGCGCAGGCGTGTGGATTCTCCGCCGACGGCGTGACTGCTCAGGAACCGTTCGACGTGCGCACCCAACCGGGTTTTGCCGCCGGTCTTTTTTCGGTACAGGATGAAGCCGCCCAATTGGCCGCCGGATTGCTCGACGTGCGCGCCGGCCTGCGCGTGCTGGATGCCTGCGCCGCGCCCGGCGGCAAGACCTGCCATCTCCTGGAGCGCTGCCCGCAGGCGCAGGTACTGGCGCTCGACAACGACGCCGGACGCGTGCAGAAAATCCACGAGAATCTGCAGCGCCTGGGGCTGGCTGCGGAGATCAAAGTGGCGGATGCGACACAGCCGGATACCTGGTGGGATGGCCGGCCGTTCGAGCGTATTTTGCTGGATGCCCCCTGCAGCGCCACGGGCGTGATTCGCCGCCATCCCGATATCAAGGCGCGGCGCCGGCCTGAGGAAGTGAGTGCTTTGGTGGCGGTGCAGGCGAATATGCTGGCGGCGCTCTGGCCGGTCTTGGCCAGCGGCGGTAAGCTGCTGTACGTTACCTGCTCGCTGCTGGTCGAGGAGAACGCGGCGCAGGTGGACAACTTCCTGGCGGCGCATGCCGATGCGCGGGCGCTGCCGATTGCCGCGCACTGGGGTGTGGCGCTGTCTTCCGGACGGCAGATTCTCTCCGGCGAGTCGGGTATGGACGGTTTTCATTATGCGTGCCTGCACAAAGCCTGACGGATGGGGACCGGCATGAGCAGACTTTGGTGCCGGCTGCCGGCGTGCCGCGGCTGGGCCGCGGGCGCGGTCACCGGCGCACTGCTGTTCATGTGCCTGCCGCCGGGGGCGCGTGCCGACAACAGCACCGGCGGCTTCGTGATCCGCACCGCCTACACTGAATTGCTGAACGGCGTTTATTACCTGAGTGCGGACGTGGATTTGAACATGAGCGGCAAGGTGCTGAACGCGCTCGAAAACGGCGTGCCGCTCACCGTGGAGTGGCAGATCCAGGTCATCCGCCCGCGGTTTTTGCTCTGGAACCAGACCGTGGCGACGCTCACCGAGCGCTACCAGATCAGCTATCATCCGCTCACCCAGCGCTTCGTGATCAAGAACCTGAACAGCGGCGAACAGCAGAGTTTCGCCAGTTACCGTGACGCGATACTGAATCTTGGCCAGGTCAATGACCTGCCGGTGATTGACGCTAGCCTGCTCACGCCGCACACCCGCTACCTGATCCGCATGCGTGCGGTGCTCGACATCACCGAATTCCCGGGTCCGCTCAAACTCATCGCTTCCCTGTTCAAGGGCTGGGACCTGTCGAGCGACTGGTATGCCTGGGTGCTGGCCTCATGAGACGCTACGTCGTGCCCTTGGTGATCGCGGCCGGCATGATAGTGATGCTGGTGTCGCTGCTGCTGCTCAGCAAGAGCACGGCGAACTCCGCGGATTTCGAGCAGATGCACGACGGCCTGCTGGTGGTGAACGCGGTAGCCGTGCTGGTGCTGGTGGCGGTCATCGGCTGGAACCTGGCGCGCCTGGTGCTGCAATATCGCCGCAACGTCACCGGTTCGCGCCTGACCACGCGCCTGGTGGTGATGTTCGTGCTGCTCGCCATCGTGCCGGTGGTGCTGGTGTATTACTTTTCGGTGCAGTTCATCAGTCGCGGCATTGATTCCTGGTTCGACGTGCGCGTGGAGCGCGCGCTGCAGGACGCCATCGAGCTGTCGCGCAGCGCCCTGCAGTTGCGCGTGCGCGAGCTGCTGGCGCGCACCGAGCAGATCGGCAATACTCTGGCCGTCACCAGCCCGGATAACTCCGCCCAGCAGCTGGATCTGCTGCGCCGCCGCAGCGGCGCCACTCAGCTTACGCTGTTGTCGGGCATGGACGGCCACATCATTGCCACCAGTTCCGCGCTCTCGGCGCAGCTCATTCCGGACCTGCCGGGCGAGCAACTGCTCATGCAAGTGCGCAGCGGCGGCGTGTACGTGGGC
>DATEJV010000130.1:0-4126 GCA_035277745.1 Gammaproteobacteria bacterium
TATGCAACAGGAGCTGGATGACAACTGGGAGGTCCTCGCGGAAGCCGTGCAGACAGTGATGCGGCGTTACGGCTTGCCTTCCCCTTACGAACAGCTCAAGGCCATGACGCGCGGCAAGCGGCTGGATCGTGCACAGCTGCAGCAGTTCATTCGCGAGCTGAAATTGCCCGATGCTGCCAAGAAACGCCTGCTGGAATTGACGCCCGCCAGCTATACGGGTCTTGCAACGCGCCTGGCCCGCGACATCTGAATGCCCGACGTCGTTCCGATCGGTGCACTTACACAATACACCTTCAGACCATGGCCGGTATTACTGCGGCTTTCGTCTATTGGCTCGTTACAATACCAGGCAACAGCGCCTGAGCCGAGTGCTGGAACATGACTGACCGTCCACCCACCTATCGGATTCTCGCAACCTCCGGTGACTGTCGTCAGGCCGCGTTGCAACTGGTTACGCAAGCGCGCCGCAGTCTGGCACTGTTCTCGCGTGATCTGGAACCGGTGATTTACGACACCGCGGATTTCATCGCTGCCGTACAGCAGCTGGCGCTGCGCAGCCGGTATGCACGCATCCGCATGGTGGTAATCGATCCGCAACTTGCAGTCCGTGACGGCCACCGCCTCATTGAGCTGACGCGGCGGCTCAGTAGTTACATGGAAATCCGCCGGCCTGCGGAGGACCACGCGAAACTCGCGGAAACTTTCCTGATCAGCGACGATACCGGCCTGATGTTCCGGCCGCTGGCCAGCCGCTTTGAAGGCTTCGCCGATCTTGATGACCCGTTCCAGGCCCGCGACCGTCTGCGGCAGTTCGATGAGATTTGGGAGGCGGCGGAACCCGAGCAGGAATTCCGCCGCCTGGGCCTGTGAATCCAGTCACGGCGTACCGGATGCGCGTCGGCCACAGCCATCCGTCGGACACCACGGTAAAAGCATGACCTGGTCACCGCACGTCACCGTGGCCGCGATCGCCGAGCAGAATAAGCGCTTTCTGATCGTGGAGGAAAAAGTGCGCGGGCGTCTGGTGCTGAACAATCCCGCCGGCCACCTGGAAGCCGGCGAAAGCTTCACTGCCGCGGTGCGGCGTGAAACCCTGGAGGAAACCGGCTGGGAGTTCGAGCCCGACGCCATCACCGGCATTTATCTGTGGACGAACGCGGCCATCCGCACCACCTTTCTGCGTGTCACCTTTTGCGGCCGTTGCCTCCGCCAACATCCCGAGCGCACGCTGGATACGGGAATTGTCGCTCCCAGGTGGATGGCACGCGCGGAACTTGGCGCGACCGGCGTGCGACTGCGCAGCCCGCTGGTGCTGCGTTGCATTGACGACTATCTCGGCGGCCGGCGTTTTCCCCTGGATCTGCTCGCCTCGCTGGATTCCGTCACGGCACACGCTGCGCAGGCGCGCAGTTGAGCGGCATCCCCGGCAGGTAAAATAGGCTCATGAACGGAAACGATCGGTCGCGCGTGGTGGTCGGCCTGTCCGGTGGCGTGGATTCCGCGGTCGCTGCGCTGCTGCTCAAGCAACAGGGCCACGCCGTGGAAGGTCTGTTCATGGACAACTGGGAGGACGGTGAGGAACAGACCTACTGCACGGCCGCCGAGGACTTCCAGGACGCCCGCCAGGCATGTGACGTACTCGGTATCGCGCTGCACAAGGTGAATTTCGCAGCGGATTACCGTGAACGCGTGTTCCGTCTGTTCCTTGACGAATACGCCGCCGGCCGCACGCCCAATCCCGATGTCGTCTGCAACCGTGAGATCAAGTTCAAGGTGTTTCTGGATTACGCGCTGCGTCTGGGCGCGGAATTTGTCGCCACCGGACATTACGCACGCCTCTCCCGCGACGGCGTACAACTGCGCCTGCTGAAAGCGCGTGACGCCTCCAAGGACCAGAGTTATTTCCTGCACGCGGTGCCGCACGCGGCGCTGGCACGCGCACAGTTTCCACTTGGCGAGATGCATAAACGCGAAGTGCGCGCACTGGCGCGCGCCGCGGGATTCGCCAATCACGCCAAACCCGACAGCACCGGCATCTGCTTCATTGGCGAGCGCCGTTTTGCCGAGTTCCTGGCGCACTATCTGCCGGCACAGCCGGGCAACATCGAAACACCGGAAGGTGAAATCATCGGCCGGCATCAGGGACTCATGTATTACACGTTCGGCCAGCGCCGTGGCCTCGGCATCGGTGGCCGGCAGGATGCCGCCGATGCGGCCTGGTACGTGGCCGCCAAGGATCGGGCGCGCAACGTACTCGTGGTCGTACAGGGACCGGAACACAAAGCGCTCACACAGCGCTGGCTGGTGGCGGAACAACTCCACTGGATCGCGGGCACCCCCCCGGCGGCAGAGTTCGACTGCACCGCCAAGAGTCGTTACCGCCAGCCGGACCAGCTCTGCCATGTAAGTCTGCAGGACGGCAGCGCGCGCGTGACCTTCGACGAGCCGCAGCGGGCGCTGACGCCGGGCCAGTACGTCGTGCTTTACCGCGGTGAGGAATGCCTGGGCGGCGGCGCGATTCGCGCCGTGGAAACCGCGGCCTTTGCCGATACGCGTACGCGGCACGCCGCGTGAGCCGGCCATTGTCGGACCGGGTGCTGGCGTTGGCCGGCGTGGTCCAGGCGAGTGCACTGGTGAACGCCGTGGCCAGTGGCGTGCAACAGCCCGACGAACTGACCCTGCACGCCACTCTCGGCAGCATCATCAAAACCGAAACTCGCGACGTACCGGAAGTGTTTGGCGGCTTGCGCGGCCTGGGGCTCGGTCTGCAGCGTTTGGTGGCGTTGCTCGGAACGCACGATGAGCAAAGTGATCTGGTGGTCCTGCGCTACGCGTTCAGCCTGATGCGGTTGCAGGGCAAGGTGATGCGTCGCCGCGCACTGCGTCAGGTGCTGGAAGAAGGCATCCGCAGGGCCCAGGGCCAATTCCAGCATTTCGGTTCGCTGCACCCCAACGTGCTCGCCAGTCTCGCCGATACCTATGTGCGCAGTGCCGGTATCATTCAACCGCGCATCATGGTGACCGGCGACGCTGTGCAACTCCAGAATCCGCGCATCATCAACCTGGTACGCAGCCTGCTGCTCGGCGGATTGCGTGCCGCGGTGCTGTGACGGCAATGCGGCGGTTCGCGCTGGATGCTGTTGTTCGCGCGCGCGCATCTGCACAGGGAAGCCACGCGCCTGCTTGGCGAGCGCGGCCGCTACGCCTGAACGCAACCGTCCTTGTATAATGCACACGTAGAGAATCCGCTTTTGCCCGACCCGCAGCCTGAATGCGGCGCCGTGCCCCCGCCGGAGTCATCATGAAAGACAGTTTCAAGTCCCGCGCCACGCTTAAGGTTGGCGGCAAGAACTACGAAATTTTCAGACTCGACGCCCTGGAAAAGAAATACCAAGTGTCGCGCCTGCCCTATTCACTGAAGGTGCTGCTGGAAATGCTGCTGCGCCTGGAAGACGGGGTAAGCGTCAAAGCTGCCGACATCGAGGCGCTGGCGTCGTGGGACCCCAAAGCCGAGCCCGGCAAGGAAATCGCTTTCACCCCGGCGCGCGTGTTGATGCAGGACTTCACCGGCGTGCCCGCCGTGGTGGATCTCGCCGCGATGCGCGACGCCATGAAGAACCTCGGCGGCAACCCGGAGAAAATCAACCCGCTGGCGCCCGCGGAACTCATCATCGATCATTCGGTACAGGTGGATTTTTTCGCCAGCCCCGACGCGCTCGCCAGGAACGCCGAGATGGAATTCCAGCGCAATCAGGAGCGCTATTCCTTCCTCAAGTGGGGCCAGCAATCCTTCGAAAACTTCAAGGTGGTGCCCCCCGACACCGGCATCTGCCACCAAGTGAATCTGGAATACCTGGCGCGCGTGGTATTCGAGCGCGAAGTAAACGGCAAGCTGCAGGCCTATCCCGACACGCTCGTGGGCACCGACTCACACACCACCATGGTCAACGGCCTGGGCGTGCTCGGCTGGGGCGTGGGCGGCATCGAGGCCGAAGCCGCGATGCTCGGCCAGCCTTCCACCATGCTCATTCCGCAGGTCGTGGGCGTGCGGCTCTCCGGCAAATTGCCCGAGGGCGCCACCGCCACCGATCTGGTACTCACGATCGCGGAACTGCTACGCAAGACC
>DATEJV010000131.1:0-7734 GCA_035277745.1 Gammaproteobacteria bacterium
GTGACGGATGCGGGGATGTTGTACAACACCCAGTGCACGTACCCGTAGGTGCCGCCGGCGGCCACCAGCGGCGCATCCGGGTCGTGGCAGATCACGGCCAGCGAGCGTGCTTTGGCAGACACACCACGCCAGGCAAGGGCGGGGGACATATCCTCGCCTTCGCCGCTGTGCTTTCTGGGGATGGCGCCGAGCGGAGTAAACGCGGAACTGGTCAGTTGCATATCGGAAGGTGCGAAGCCCATGTGTCAATCCTCCTTCTGGCCGGATTCGGTAAGACTCCATTATAGAAAATCCACGCACGGCGGCAGGCGTGCGGTTTGCCGTTCTTGTCACCGTACAATGAGGCCGTGGGTACTCTGCCGATTGATTCTCTGCTGCCCGCGATCCGCACCACGCTCGCGGAGCATGTGTCACTGGTGATCGAGGCCCCGCCCGGCGCCGGCAAGACCACGCGCGTACCGCCCGCGTTGTTGGATACCGCGTGGCTGCAGGGCCGCAAGCTGGTGATGCTGGAGCCGCGGCGGCTGGCGGCGCGCGCCGCCGCCCATTTCATGGCGGTCAAACTTGGCGAGCATATCGGCGAAACGGTCGGCTACCGCGTGCGCATGGATACACGCGTCGGGCCGCGCACCCGCATCGAGGTGGTCACGGAAGGGGTGCTCACGCGCCTGCTGCAATCCGATCCGGCGCTCGGCGATTACGGCTTGGTGATTTTCGACGAGTTCCATGAACGCAGCCTGCACACCGATCTGGCGCTGGCGCTGATTTTGGAAGCCCGACACGCGCTGCGGCCGGACCTGCGGATCGTGGCAATGTCCGCGACGCTGGACAGTGCCCCGGTGGCGGAACTGCTCGGCGGCGCGCCGCGGCTGGTCTCGGAAGGCAGGAGTTTTCCGGTGGACACGCGCTATCAGCCGCTGGTCCCGCGCGCGCCCGTCGAGGCGCAGGTGGCCAATGCAGTGCGCCGCGTACTGGCGGAGGAAAGCGGCAGCCTGCTGGTGTTCCTGCCCGGCGGCGGGGAAATCCGCCGCGTCGCCAAAATGCTGGATGAAAATCTGCCGTCCGGTACCGATGTGGTGCCGCTGCATGGCGATCTGCCGCAGGAGCAACAGGACGCAGCGATTCTTCCCGCCGCATCCGGCCGCCGCAAAATAGTCCTGGCGACTTCGATCGCCGAAACCAGCCTCACCATCGAGGGTGTGCGCGTGGTGGTGGACGCCGGGTACGCGCGCGTGCCGCGTTTCGAGCCGGTCAGCGGCCTGACGCGACTCGCTACCGTGCGCGTGTCGCGCGCCTCAGCCGATCAGCGTCGCGGGCGTGCGGGCCGGCTGGAACCGGGCGTGTGTTACCGGCTGTGGAGCGAGGGCGAGCGGCTGGAGGCACAGACCGCACCCGAGATTCTGCAGGCGGATCTGGCGCCGCTGGCCCTGGAGTTGGCGCAGTGGGGCGTAACGGACGCGGCCCGGCTGGCCTGGCTCGATCCGCCTCCGTCCGCAGCGCTTGCACAGGCGCGCGAACTTTTGCAGGAACTCGAGGCGCTGGATGCGGATGGCCGGATAACCGCACACGGCCGGAGTCTTGTGGAACTGCCCCTGCATCCGCGCCTGGCACATATGGTGGCCGGCGGCGAGCGAAGGGGTTCAGGCTGGCTGGCGTGTCTGTTGGCCGCCGTGCTGAGCGAACGCGATATTGTTGCAGGCGGCATCAAGCATGCAGGTGTGGCTGAGCGTGTGCGCTTGCTGAGCGCACGGCCCGCGGCGGATGCGGGAGTGGATCGGCGCAACTTGAAGCGCGTGCAGGCCGTCGCCCGCGACATTGCCCGTCAGGCGGGGATTGCGCCGCAGGCAGACGTTGCGGCGGATCAGGCGGGACCGCTGCTGGCGCTCGCCTATCCCGACCGCATCGCCAGGCGGCGCGCCGGCAGCCAGCCGCGTTATCTGCTCGCCAATGGCCGGGGTGCATATCTCTCCGACGACGATCCGCTGCGCAGCGCCGAATGGCTGGCGGTCGCCGCACTCGACGGCAATCCGCGCGCGGCAAGGATTTTCCTGGCGGCACGCACCGATGAACGTGAAATGCGCGAATTATTCGCGGCGCAGATCGTGGCGCGCGACCGCATTGATTGGGATGAGGACCAGGGCGCGGTGCGCGCGGCACGTGAACTATGTCTCGGCGCCATCATTCTGGAGCAGCGTCCACTCGCGGAACCCGACGCGCAGAAAGTTGCAGCCTTGATGCTTGCCGCTATCCGCCGCCGCGGACTTGATTGTCTGCCGTGGAGCGCGGAGCTCCGCAATTGGCAGGCGCGTGTGTTGCTGTTGCGGCGCGTGCAAGGCGATTCCTGGCCGGATGTTTCGGATGCCGCATTGCTGCGGTCGCTGGAGCAATGGCTGGTGCCGTACCTGGCGGGGAGCACGCGCCTCATGCAGCTCGCCGGCGTACCGCTCAAGCAAGCGTTAGAAGCGCTGCTGGATTTTCACCAGCGCCGAGCGCTGAATGAGCTCGCGCCGACGCAGGTCACGGTGCCGACAGGCCGGCGCGTACCGCTGGATTACACTTTGGGCGACACGCCGGTGCTGGCGGTGCGCGTGCAGGAGATGTTTGGCTTGGCGCAAACGCCGGCGATTGCCGCCGGCCGCATGCCGCTGGTCTTGCATCTGCTGTCGCCGGCCGGGCGGCCGTTGCAGGTCACGCGCGATCTGGCGGGATTCTGGAAATCCAGCTATCGCGACGTGAAGAAAGACATGCAGGGACGCTACCCGAAGCACCCGTGGCCGGACGATCCGCTGCATGCCGAACCGACGCGGCGGGGTAAGCGACGGTCATGATCTGATTGCAGGATCGGCCTCCGGCCGCGATGCCTCACTTGTCCTCGTAAACTTCCTTGAGCTTGTGGCGCAGCCGGCGGTCGTTGAGCCGGTCCTCAAGCCTGCGCCAGGCTTGCGACGAGTGTTGCGGTTTGGGCGGCTTGACCACCGCGCCGCGTCGGCGGCCGGCGGCGCGCGGCTCGTAGGTATCCGCGCCTGAGTCATCACTGTTGCGGATCAGGTCTTCAAGGGCAGTGGCTTTGACCATGTTCCGTTCTCTCGGTCAAGGTGGGCTGAATATCGGCCGCGCTTTATACACGCGTGCCCCGGGTTTGTAAATCCGCCACCGGCCGGGCCCGCCGCGGGCGGGCCCGAGCGTTTACGCGGCGTGTTCCGCGTCCGGGTGATGCTCGCGGGCAAAGAAGGTGTACATCGTGGGCACCACGAACAGCGTGAAACAGGTGCCAAGCGTCATGCCGCAGGCGATCACCAGGCCGATGTCAAAACGGCTGACGGCGCCCGCGCCGGTGGCCGCGAGCAACGGTACCACGCCCAATACCATGGCCGCGGTGGTCATGAGGATGGGCCGCAGTCGCACCGCGGCCGCGTGCTCGATGGCTTCGCGTTTGGAACAGCCGGTCTCACGTTGCCATTTGTTCGCGAAATCCACCATCAGGATGCCGTGCTTGGTGATCAGACCGATGAGCGTCAGCAGGCCGACCTGGGTGTAGATGTTGACCGTGGCCAGGCCCAGGAAAATCGGTATGAGTGCGCCGCAGAAAGCCAGCGGCACGCTGCACAGGATCACCAGCGGGTCGCGCCAACTCTCGAACTGCGCGGCGAGCACCAGGAAGATCACGATGAGGGCGAGCAGAATCGCGAGCAACAGAGCATTGCCCGATTCCACGAATTGGCGCGATTCGCCCGCGTAGTTGACGAAATAGCCCGTGGGGGAAATCTGCTGGGCCTCGTTCCTGAGAAAATCCAGTGCCTTGCCCAGGGGCACGCCCGGAACCGCGGAGATCGTGGCCGAGTTCAACTGCTGGAACTGATTCAACTGATCCGGCTGCACGCTGTGCGTAAGGTGCGCCACCGTGGACAGCGGGATCATGGCGCCGCTGCCGGTGCGCACGTAGTAGTTCATGAGTTCGGCGCCGTCGCGCCGGAACTGGTCGGCCACCTGCGGGATGACCTGATAGCTGTAGCCCTGCAGATTGAAGAAGTTCAGATAACCGCCGCCCAGAAAGGTGCTGAGCGACGAGCCCAGGTCCTGCATGTTGATGCCGAGCTGCTGGGCCTTGTTGCGGTCGATATCGATGCTGAGCTGCGGGTTGTCGAATTTGAGGTCGCTGTCCACGTAATAGAACATGCCGCTCTTGCGCGCGGCACCCATGAGCTTCTCCTGCACCGCGTAGAGATCCGCGTAAGAGGAGGTGGAACTCACCACGAACTCCACCGGCGTGCCGCTGGCGCCGGGCAGTGACGGGAAATTGAACGCAAATCCGCGCAGGCCCGCGATCCGGTTCAATTTCTGCTGTACCTCATTGGCGACGGTAAACTGGCTGACCGAACGTTCGTTCCAGGGTTTGAGGATCAGAAAGGCGATGAGACTGTTGGTGCCGCCGCCGAAGCCGCCACCGTTGATGAGCGCATACGCGTCTTTGGCTTTTACACCCTTGAAAATATCCTCCACCTGCTGACCGTATTTCGTCATATAGGCGTGCGTGGCATCCAGCGGCCCGGTGGTCTGCACGAACACGAATCCCTGGTCCTCGGTCGGGGCCAGTTCCTTGGGTGACATCGCGTAGAACGCCACCACGTTGATGATCACCATGATCGCGATGACCACGGTCACCGGCCGCCAGTTGAGGGCGCGATGCAGCCACCCCTGGTAGCCGGTCTTGATCTGGTGGAACTTTTCATTCAGCCAGTGTTCCAGCCGGGTCTCGCGTTCCGCGGTACCCAGGAACTTGGAGCACATCATGGGTGACAGCGTGAGCGCGATGATGCCGGACAGGATCACCGCGGCCGCCAGGGTGAAGGCGAATTCCTGGAAGAGCGCGCCGGTGAGCCCGCCGATGAAACCGATGGGCGTGAATACCGCGGCCAGCGTGATGGTCATGGCGATCACCGGCGTGGCGATCTCGCGTGCGCCCAGCAGCGCCGCCTGGAACGGTGTCTTGCCGGCTTCGATGTGGCGATGGGTGTTTTCCACCACCACGATGGCATCGTCCACCACCAGACCGATGGCCAGCACCATGGCGAGCAGCGTCAGCAGGTTGAGCGAGTAGCCCAGGATGAGCATGAAAAAGGTCACGCCGATGAGCGACAGCGGGATGGTGATCACCGGGATGATCACCGGGCGCACCGCGCCCAGGAACAGGAAAATCACGACAATCACGATGAGCGCGGCTTCCACGATGGTCTTGATGACCTCGGAGATGGAGGCGCTGATGAACTTGGTGGCGTCATAGGCCACGGTTACGTGCAACGAGGGCGGCAGTTGGGGTTCGATGTCGGCAATCTGCTGGCGTACCAGTTTCACGATGCTCAACGGGTTGGCGTCGGGTGTCGGGTTGATGGCCATGAACACCGAAGGAATGCCGCTGAAATTCACCGCCAGGTCGCGTACCTGCGAGCCGAGTTCCACCTGCGCCACGTCCTTGACGCGCACCAGATTGCCGTTCTGGCTGCGCAGCACGATGTCGGCGAAACCCTGCGGGTTCTGCAGGTCGGTGGTGGTGGCGATGTTCATGGACACCAGGCTGCCGCGCGTGGCGCCCGGCGCCGAGAGGTAATTGTTCTGCAGCAGGGCGTTGGCCACGTCGCTCGCGGTGACGCCGTAGGCGGCCATCTTCTTCGGGTCCAGCCAGATGCGCATCGCGTACGGGAAGCCGAATACCTGCGCCTGCGCCACACCGTTCAGGGTCTGCACCTTGGGGACCACCACGCGCGTGACGTAGTCGGTGATCTGCCCGAGCGACATCTGGTCGGAATAGAAGCTGATGAACATGATGGCGGTGTTGCGCACATCCGAGGATTGGATCACGGGTGCCTGGGATTGCGGCGGCAGCACGTTCTTCACCTGGTCCACCTTGGACATGATGTCGGTGAGCGCCTTGTGGATGTCATAGTTGAGCTTGAGGTACACGGTGATGGTGCTCAAGCCCTGGGTGCTGGACGA
The DNA here is from genome assembly GCA_035277745.1 of Gammaproteobacteria bacterium. GTDB lineage: Bacteria > Pseudomonadota > Gammaproteobacteria > Natronospirales > REEB76 > REEB76. The sequence goes on from DATEJV010000131.1 coordinate 5,992, forward strand.
CGTGATGTAATCAATGCCCTCGGCACCCGCCACCGATTGCTGGATGGGATGAGTGATGAAACCCTGAATGACGTCGGCGCTGGCGCCCGGATAGGCGGTGCTGACGGTGATCTGGCCGGTCGCGATCTGCGGGTACTGGCGCAGTTCCATCTTGTTGATGGAATTCAGCCCCAGCAGCAGGATGACGAGGCTGATGACCGTCGCCATCACCGGGCGACGGATGAAGATATCGGTGAATTTCATGGCTGGCGGCTCCGGCGGGTCAATCCAGCTTCACGCTGTTGTTGATTTCCACCTGCATGCCGTTCTGCAGTTTCTGCTGGCCGGCGGTGACGATCACGTCCCCGGCCTTCAAGCCCTTGGTGATCACCACGCGCCCGTCACGCTCCTGACCGGTGGTGACAAACTGCTGGGTGACCTTGAGGACCGGCTTGCCGTCCGTGCCCTTGCCCTCCTGCTTGACGAGAAATACCGACGAGCCGTAGAGCGAATAGTCCACGGCGCTGGTCGGGACCGTGACCACGGTTTGCGGCGTGCCGGCGTATACGCGCACATTGGCGAACATGCCGGCGCGCAGCAGATGCCCGGGATTGTGGATGATGGCCTGCACGCTGATGTTGTGGGTGTTAGGGTCCACCGCGGAATTGATGGCGTTGAGTTCGCCGGTGAACACTTTGCCGGGATAGGCATCCACCGTGACTTCCACCTGCTGGCCGCGCGCGAGCGGCGCCAGGTCCTGTTCCGGCAGGCCGAACTGCACGTACAGTCTGTCCAGCGACTGCAGACCGGCAATGCTGGTGCCGACCGGCAGGTATTGGCCGAGGTTGACGTTGCGGATGCCGATCTGGCCGGAAAACGGAGCGCGGATCGCAAGCTTGTCTATGGCGCTCAGGTCATTTTGCAGATTGGATTGGGCCTGCTTGAGATTGTTTTCGGCGGTGTCCAGATCCGATGTGGAGATCAGGTGCTGTTTGATGAGTTCCCGGGCGCGCGTGTAGTTCAATTGAGCGAGCTGCACCTGGGCCTGCAACCCCACAAGCTGCGCGCGCTGGCTGCTGTCGTCCAACTGCACCAGCAGTTGGCCCTTGGTTACCTGCGTGCCGGACTGGAAATAAATAGCGGTGACATTCCCGGCCAGCTGGTTGCTGACGTCCACGCCCTGCACCGGCGTAAGATTGCCGACCGAGATGAAGTAGGGCTTCCAGGTTTCCTGCTGCGCGGGTGCATCGGACACCACCACTTCCTGCTTCATGTTTTTGAATTGTTTGATGGCCGCGTACAGCTTGGCGCCCCAGACGCCGTAGATGGCGATCATGACGCCGAGCATGATGGTGATGCTGATGATGATGCGCTTGGCCATTAAGCTATCCTCGTCGCAAATATGTCGAAGGTCGGTGCTGCCGGTGACGCGGTTATGAGCGTGCGTCCGCCGCCGTCCACAAGCCCAGGCCATAGCCCGCTTTGACGCGGGGATTTACCCGGGGTTCCCGATTCCCCGTAATGCAGGCCATGCAAATGGCGATGCGGTTTGACACATTACGGGAGTCGGGGTACCTGCCCCTTGCCCCAAGCGGCTGGCAGCCCTTGAGGTGCGCGGCATCCAGCGACGCAGACAGCGTGCCATGCCCTGCCACGCGCCGGGGGCTGAAGCGGGTGTCAACGCGGGTATGAGGATCGTGACCGCTGGTGCCGCCGAAGGAGAGTGCGCCCGGACACCGGTCCATGATGTTCACCGCAGGGCAT
>DATEJV010000132.1:0-4545 GCA_035277745.1 Gammaproteobacteria bacterium
TGCACCGCCTTGCGGTAGCTGCGCAAGGTGAATTCGTCTTGCTTGCCGAGCCCGACGAGCAATAGGCGTTCCGCCGCCACGCCGGGGACCTGGAACAGCATCAGGCTCTGGCCGAGGCGGCCGGTGAACGCGCCGCTCTTCACCAGTCTGGCGAGCTGCCCCCGGCTGGCCTGGTCCAGCATCCGGGCGGGCGGCGTGAGTTTGCCGCCGTCGAATACGCCGATCACCACACAGCCTGAATCCAGGCTTGGAAGCTCGGCAGATATGCTGGAAAATTCCATGACAGATTCCTTGTGCCAGCGCCCGGACGGGCCGTGCGGCTGGCGTATCATGCGGTTCGTGTGTGGTCGCGGCCGGGCGTGGCTTGAGACCGCGTCATTCTAACCCAACCCGCATCAGTGGAGGCGCGAGTGCTACGCATTGTTGATCGCTATCTGGCACGTGAAACCGTGCTCACCTGGATTGCGGTCACCGTGATACTCATGCTGATCCTGCTCAGCAACCGCTTTGCGTTGCTGCTCGGCGACGCCGCCACCGGCCGGCTGCCGCGCGACACCGTGTTTGCGCTGCTCGGCCTGGCTTCGGTGAGTTATTTCATCGTGGTGGTGCCGGTGGCGCTGTTCCTGGCGGTGATGCTGGCATTGGGACGTCTGTACCGCGACAGCGAAATGACCACCTTCATGGCCTGCGGCGTCGGCCCCCTGCAGATTTACCGCCCGCTGCTGGTCATTGCCGCGTTGCTGGCGGTGGTGATGGCGTTGCTGTCGCTGCAGGTGGCGCCGTGGGCGGCACGCACCAGCGACATCATCCGCAGTTACGCCCAGCACAACGCGCAGGTCGGCAGCTTTGAGTCCGGCAGCTTCAAGCAAGACCAGGAGGGCCGCGGCGTGCTGTATGCCGCCGGCGTCAGCAGCGGCGGGCGCGAACTGCGCGATGTGTTCATGGCCGGCCCCGATGGTGCACGCCAGGACGTGGTTACCGCCGCAAGCGGCACGCGGAAGATTACCGGCCCGCAGGGCGAGGGCACGCTGGTGTTGCACGATGGTTACCGCTATGACGGCGAGCCGGGCAAGGCGGATTTCCGTATCGTGCAGTTCGCGCAATACAGCATCCGCTTGTCGCCGAGTGCGCCGACCGCCGGACCGCCGAGCTATTCGGCCATGCCGACCTACGCGCTGCTGCGCGAGGCTTCGCCCGACGCGCTCTCGGAATTCCAATGGCGCGTGTCGGTGCCGCTCTCAACCCTGTTGCTGGTGTTCCTGGCCGTGCCCTTGGCGCGTACCTCACCGCGCCAGGGCCGCTATGGGCGACTGTTCATCGCGATTCTGGCCTACGTGATTTACAGCAATTTGCTGGGCGTGGCGCGTGCCTGGCTGCAGAAGGATGCGGTGCCCGCGGCCATCGGTGTGTGGTGGGTGCTGGTGTTATTGCTGATCGCAGCGCTGGTGTTGCTGTACCGGCAGTACGGCTGGCGCGGCCTGTGGTTCAGGACCGCGTGATACGCATGCGGGTCATTGACCGGCATCTGGCCTGGCAAGTCATTCTCAACAGCCTGCTGGTGCTGCTGGTACTGACGGCGCTCGCGAGCATCATCACTTTCGTCGGAGAACTCAAGAGCGTGGGCGAGGGGCAATACCGGCTGGGAGATGCCGCGCTCTACACGCTGCTGTATGTGCCGACGCAGGCTTACCAGATGTGCGTGATCGCGGCCCTGATCGGCAGCGTGCTGGGCCTGGGAGACCTCGCCAGTCACAATGAGCTGATGGTGATGCGCACCGCCGGCGTGTCGGTGGCGCGTCTCGGCGTGTCGGCGCTCGCGGGCGGCGTGCTGTTGCTGGTGCTGTGCGTGGCATTGGGGGAATGGCTGGCGCCGCCGGCACAGCGCTACGCCGATACGCGGCGCGCCGAACTCACCGGCTACAACCCCAACAGCACGGCAGGCGGCATCTGGGCCCGGGACGGCGGCGTGTTTCTCAATATCCGGGAAATGAGCGGACGCAATTCAGCCCAGGGGATTTTCATCTACCGCGTGGACGACGCGCATCAGCTGCTGGCGATGAGCAGCGCGACCTCGGCTGCGTTTCGAAACGGCAGTTGGACGCTCGAGAACGTGCGCAGTACCGAACTCGGCGCCGCGGGTGCGGTCACCGTCAATGCCGCGAGCCGCGAGTGGCACACCTTCCTGAGCCCGGGCCTGCTGAGTCTGTTTACCGTGGACAGCGGCAGTCTGTCGGCGCACGGGCTTTATCAATATATAAGGTATCTGCGCAGCAACGACATCAATGCCGATCGCTACGTGGCTGCGTTCTGGAGCCGCATCGCCCAGCCGTTGTCCCTGCTGGTGATGGTGGTGCTGGCGCTGCCGTTCGTGTTCGGCCCGATGCGCTCCGCCACCACTGGTCAGCGTCTGGTCACCGGCATGCTCATCGGCATCGGCTTCTTCATCTTCGACAGCATCTTCATGCAGAGCGGCGTGGTCTTCGGCTTGAATCCGGTACTCACGGCGTGGCTGCCCACCGCGGTGCTGGCCGGCATCAGCGTCATCGCGGTCAGCCGCATCCGCTGAAGGCCGGCCGCTCCGCAATCAATCGTCGTTTGGGCCGGAGGCCTTGAGCGCTTCGGCGGCGCGTTTTGCCGCTGCGTGAGTCGCGTCCAGACTGTCGGCATGCAGGCCGCGTTCCGCCTGCATGAGAGCCTGTTGCAGCCGGACATGCTCGGCGGGCGCGTGCCCGAGATCATGGATGGCGCCGTTACCCTTGCCTTTGCAGGGATCACCGGCCTGGGCGTCGTAGCGCTTGTCGCTCGATCCCACCAGGCAGTTGATCGCGTGATGCAGGTGCATATCCGCCGTCGTCCTGTCGGCGGCGGCCGCCGCCATTTGCGCGTGCGCGGCGGCGGTGGCGATTTCCTGACTCGCATTCCCGGCCGCGAAGCTGCAGGGAACCGCGAGCATCAGGCCGATGGCGAAAGCAAAAGACAGTGTGAGCTTGTTCATGGCATGCCTCGGGGTGGTGACTGTGGGCCTCTGGTATCCGCATGCCGGATTACGGCGGTACGGGATACCCAGTGAAGGTGCACAGATGATAAGCAATTTGCGCTGCGACCCCCAAATGCGGGCTTGGGCAATGCGGGTGGGATCGTCAAATGGGAGGGGCGTTCCCCGCCTTGCCGGACAACATCAGACGCGTGCCGGACAGGCGGTCATGCCAGGCGAGGCGTCGCCGGTCAAAGGCCGGCCACAGGAAAGCCGCGAGTGCCGCCAGCAGGGCGAGCATGCCGGCCACGATCCACGCCGGCGCCTGCGCGGACTGCTGCGCACTCATCAACAATTCGGCGCCGAGCAGCAACAGCAACCAGGGGATCAGCATGCCGAGATAGCGCAGCAGTGCGCGGTACCAGTCGAGGCGTGCACCATCGAGACGCACCACCCGCAGTTTCCAGGTGCGCATGCCGATGGTCTGGCCGCCATGCGTCCAGAATCCGCCGAAGAATGCATAGCCGAGGATCAGCAGTCCCAGCTGGTACAGCATTTTCAACCCGGAGCTGTGTGCGTAAAGCGATTCGAGTGCGGCACTGCGCGTGAAGGGCATGATCAGGAAGGTGGCGAGGATGCAGATCGCCAACACCACGAGGGCATCGTACAAGCCCGAAGCCCAGCGTCGCAGCAACCCGGGCGCGCCTAATGCTGGCAATTGCGCAACGGGTTGTGATGCGGCCGGACTACGCATGTCGGGGAATCACTCGCGATCATGGCGCTCCCTACCGGGCAAGGGCGGTGTCTTTCATCGGACTGCCGGTGACAGTCCGATCCGACCGCGCGCCTGCACACGATGTGCAGGCTGGATAAGCCCGCCAGGGATGGCTCTATGCAAAAAATTTTCTATCACACTGGCGCTCCCTACCGGATTCGAACCGGTGTTTAAGCCTTGAGAGGGCTCTGTCCTGGGCCTCTAGACGAAGGGAGCGGGGATGCAAGGGGAGTGGTATTATACGGGCCGCCCGGATTTGCTCAAGTTCAATTCCAATACCAGGCAAGCTTCCGGATTGCATGCACACACAGGAACCTTCCGTTATTTCCCCCGTCATCGTTCCGCGCGCCGAGCACAATATCTCGCGCTCCCGTATTTCCGAAAGCGCCCTCAAGGTGCTGTACCGGCTGAAGAGTGCCGGCTATGAATCCTACATGGTGGGCGGCGGGGTGCGCGACCTGCTGCTCGGCCGCGAGCCCAAGGACTTCGATGTGGCTACCGACGCGCGGCCGGAAGAAGTACGCGCCCTGTTTCGCAACTGCCGCATCATCGGCCGGCGCTTCCGCCTCGCACACGTGCAGTTTGGCCGCGAAATCATCGAAGTCGCCACCTTCCGTGCCAATCGCCCGGTGGCCGAGGAAGCGGCGGCCGGCAGCGCCAGCGACAACGGCCGCATCCTGCGCGACAACACCTACGGCACGCTCGAAGAAGACGCTTTGCGCCGCGATTTCAGCGTCAACGCGCTGTATTACGACATCCGCGATTTTTCGGTGCGCGATTACGTGGGCGGTCTTGC
>DATEJV010000133.1:0-5785 GCA_035277745.1 Gammaproteobacteria bacterium
GAGCGCAAGTTCTGGCAGCAGCCGGGTGTGCACGTGACCGCCGCGGGTTACGCCGGCGGCTACACGCCCAACCCGACCTACGAGGAAGTCTGCGCCAATCGTACCGGCCACGCGGAAGTGGTGCGCGTGGTGTTCGATCCCAAGGCCATCGGCTACCAGCAGTTATTGAAAATCTTTTGGGAAGCGCACGACCCGACGCAAGGCATGCGTCAGGGCAACGACGTCGGCAGTCAATATCGTTCCTGCATTTTCGCCTGCAATCCTGCGCAACTACAGTCCGCCGAAACATCACTGAATAAATACCAGGCATCGCTGCGTGCGGCGGGGTATCCGGCCGTCACCACCGAAATCCGGCCGGCCGGCGAGTTCTACTACGCCGAGGAGTATCACCAGCAGTATCTCGCCAAAAATCCCGATGGTTATTGCGGCCTGCGCGGCACCGGCGTGCGCTGCACGGGCTGAACGCGCCTTGCGCTTGTGCTATGTTGACTTCCCGCCCATTCTTTCGAGGTCGCATGAACGCAAGAACCCATTCACGTTCTGCCACGCGCCTGTCGGAAGCCGATAAGCGGCTCGCCGCCGCGCCCTCAGTGTGGCGGTATTTCCCCAACCTCGCGCGCTACCCGCTGCACCGCGATGCGCTCATCGTGGTTTTGATCATTGGTCTGGGCCTGTGGCTGATGCTGTTCAGCAGTGCATATCTCGTGTTGCCGCTGGCTCTGGGCATGGCATTCGTGACGCAATACCTGCTGGGTGTAGTGCAGAGCACGGCCCTGGGTTACGCCGCGCCGCCGCCGTTCGTCAGGGAAATCCTGTCCCAGCCGAATTATTTTCGCCTGCTGGCCCTTGTGCTGTACCTCGTGCCTCTGACGCTCCTGGTGTTGTTCGCGGCGTATTTTCGGCTCGCTTGGTTGACCTATCCCTTGCTTGCAATCAGCGCATTCCTGTTGCCGGCATTCATCGCGGTGTTGGCGCTGGCGGACGACGTGCGGGAGGCCGGCCAGCCCCTGAAGCTCAGGCATTTCATCCTTCAGGGTGGCGATGCGTATCTGGTCGTCGGCCTATCTCTGGCGGCGCTGGTGATGGCGGCCTATGCACTGGGCGGCGGCGTGTTTTCTCTGCTGGGCGCACTGAGTGCGGCCTGGTTGCTGATGGTGTCCTGCCACCTGCTGGGCTTTGTCGCGTTCCGCGGTTATGCGCAAATGAACGTGGGCATGGAAGAATTGAAGAAAACCGAGGATGAACGCCAGCAGGAAACTCAGCAAGCGAAGCTCGGGGAGCTGCTGTCGCAGGTGGATCTACTGCTGGCCGCGGGCGATCAGCGCGCCGCCTGTGACGCAATGTTCATTGACCCCGGACCACTGCATGATGCGCAGAAGTTCCATGAGGATCTGTATGAAGCACTACGCAGCCGCCGGCAGCCTATCCTCATGCTGGTGCAGGGCAAGCGGCTCATACATTTATTGATGCAGCAAAACAAGACGGGGCGCGCGCTGGTGGTGTATGAGCAGTGCCTGGCCGTCTCCGGCTTCTTCGAGCCCCGGGAATTGCTTGAAACTCTGCAACTCGCGGAATCGGCCTTGCAGGAAGGGCGCCTGCCGATGTTCGACAAGATCGCTTCCAGTATCGTGCAGCAGCATCCCGGCACGGATGAGGCGGTAAGTTTGCAGTTTCGCCGCGTGCGTTACCTGATCGAGGTGGTAAAGGACGAAGCCGGCGCGCTCAGAGGTCTTGAACCGCTGCTTTCCGAAACCGCCCATCCTCTCTATCCACGCATCACCGCGTTGCACAGAACGCTGAGCGCCCCGCGTTCGTCGCGCGGGTGAACGTGTCTATTTCAGATAGGTGTCATCCGGATAGCACCAGGCCCAATCGGGCTCGGCTTCAATGGTCTTGATGATCGGGTGTCCGGTACTTTGGTAATGGGCGCGGGCGTGGCGGTTCCTGGAGCTGTCGCAGCATCCCACGCGGCCGCAAATCATGCAGATGCGCAGATGCACCCAGGCGTCGCCTTTGGCCACGCACTCCGGGCACACGTGTTCCGTGTAGCTCACCTCGTGCGCGTCAGCGGTGTGCTTGCAGAGCTTCGAGTGCAGTTGCTTCGCCGTCAGTTTCACATTGGGCATGGGATTGTCCTGTCAAGGTTTCGTCGTCAATGTTGTCCGGAGGGGCACCTCACCCGGCACTATACGCGTCCAGGCGGCGCTTCCTGCTCTGCCTGGAAATCCCGAGGCCGCGATCCTTGGCAGCCCGCCCATCACTTCTTAATTCGCCCTCTCCCGGCGGGAGAGGGGAATTTGTAGTAGGTATTATTGGCTGGCAATCGGGCGTACGGCAAACGGCGGGGCCTTGAGGCGCTCACCTCTGTACGCTTTGACTTCGCCGAATTGACGGCGTCCCTCCCAGTCATCGCGCGCGGCACGGATTTCCTCCGCGGTGCGCGCCACGAAGTTCCACCAGATGATTACCGCGTCGCCGAAGGGCGCGCCGCCGACGAGCACCGCATGCGCCGCGGCTTTGCTGGTGAGTTCCAGGCCGTTGCGGTGAGTGCCGAGGTAATGCAAGGCGCCGGGAGCGAGCCGCGTGCCGTCCAATTGGAGTTCGCCCTCGATAATAACGAGCGCGTGCTCCCAAGCTGGATTGAGCGGCAATCTGAGTTTGCCGTTGGCGCCGATCTTCAATTCCGCCCCTACCATGGGCGAAAACTCGCGCGCGCCGGCGCGCACGCCGTCCAGTTCGCCCATGAACACCTGTACGCGCCCGCCACCCGGCTCGAGCATTGGCAGATTCTTGTAGTGATCGAACGCCGGTTCGCGCCGGCGCTCCGTCTCCGGCAGCGCCACCCACAGTTGCAGGCCGTGCAGCTTGCCGGAATTCTGCGGCGGAGTTTCCTCCGAATGGGCGATGCCCCGGCCGGCGGTCATCAGATTCAATTCACCGGGCCGCGCCATGCCGGTGAAACCCAGGCTGTCATGGTGCAGCACCTCGCCTTCAAACAGCCATGACACGGTTTGCAGGCCGATGTGCGGATGCGGCGCTACGTCCATGGCCTTGCGGCCGCTGAACGACAGCGGCCCATAGTGATCGAAGAAACACCACGGCCCGACCAGACGATGCTGGCGCAGCGGCAGTGCGCGCATCACCGTCATGCCGCCGCCCAAGTCTGCGTTACGCGCCGGCCAGCTCAGGATTTCCGCGCGGGTTGCACATTCGGCTTCGCAGCGTTCGGCTTCCGGCAATGGCAGGGGATTGCTCATGATAAATCCTCCTTCTGTTTGCCGCTCACGGATGAGGCGCGGCTGCAAAGGTGAACTTCCAGATGAAATCCGTATCCAGCGTCACGAACAGCGGATTGCCCTTGAGTCCGAAGTGCGTAATCCACGTTGAACCTGTACTGCGATTGTAGCCCTTGCCTTCGGCGTAACGCGAAGACGATTCCGGACCGTTGAACAGCACGCCCGGCGGAGATACGCGCACGGCGGTGGTGTCGCTGATGTTCATTGGCTTGGTCATAGGCTGCCACTCGGCATCCACGCTCAGTGTGCCGCGTGCAAAACGCAGCACGCTTTTGGCCTGCTTGCCTTTGGCGAGGTCATGCAGAGTCAACGACACTTGCGCTCGGGTCACGGGGATGCCGTGGCTGTGGAACAACCGCATCACCGGTGTGCCCGGTTTCCCGGCGGCGGCCAGCACCGCAATCCAATGGGCGTTCGCGGGCATCGGCGCACTGGCATCGAGGATTACCGGATCCACCGGCACGAGCACGAAGGCGTTGGTGAACGATCCGGTGGCTTTCTCGCCATAACTCGAATTGGGGCAGGAGGCGATGAACACCAGCACCAGTCCTGCGTCTTTGACCGGCCCAAGCGCGGCCCGCCATTGGGGGCCGACGAGTTTGTTCAGCTCGGTGAGCGGCTTGGCCCAGCCGGCGGTCACGCCGGTGCAGGGCCGCTGTGCGGAGATTGCCCAGGCCGCATCGGCGTTTGCGGCGGTTCCGGTACCCAGTGCCAGCAGTCCGCATAAAATCATGGTGCAGCGCATAATGCCTCCGGAAAATTGCGTGCAGAGCGCGGATATTAAACCCGATTCATGAGTCTCGAATACTTTCATCCCGCCACGGTCGCCTGGTTCCTCCGGAGTTTCGCTGCGCCCACAGAGGCGCAGGCGGATGCCTGGCCGGCGATCCGCGCCCGGCAACACACGCTGATTGCCGCGCCCACCGGCTCCGGCAAGACCCTGGCTGCGTTTCTGGCTGCTATTGATGCATTGGTTGTGGAAGGGCTGGAACGCGGCCTCAAGAATGAATGTCATGTGTTGTACGTGTCGCCGCTCAAGGCGCTCTCCAACGACATTCACAAGAACCTGCAACAGCCGCTGGAAGGCATCCGTGAACGACTGCATGCGCAGAATCTGCCGGACGTGGAGATCCGCGCCTTGGTGCGCACCGGCGACACGCCGCAGAGCGAGCGCGAGCGCATGCGCCGCGAGCCGCCCCACATCCTGGTGACCACGCCCGAGTCGCTGTACATCCTGCTGACTTCCGATTCCGGCCGTAAAATTCTCGCCACGGTCAAAAGCGTGATCGTGGATGAAATCCACGCGCTCGCCGGCAACAAGCGCGGCGCGCATCTCGCGCTCTCGCTGGAAAGATTGTCTGCGTTCACGCCGCAGGCGCCGGTGCGCATCGGTCTGTCGGCGACGCAGAAGCCCATCGAGGAAGTCGCGCGCTTTCTCACGGGTGGCGAGACGTGCGACATCATCAACACCGGTCATGTGCGCGAGCGCCACCTGCATCTGGAGCTGCCGCGCTCGCCGCTCGCGCCGGTCATGGCCAACGAAGTCTGGGCGGAAATCTACGACCGGCTGGCGGAATTGATCAACGCGCATCGCACCACGCTGGTGTTCGCCAACAACCGCCGTCAGGCGGAGCGCGTGGCGCGGCATCTGGCGGAGCGCATCGGCGAAGAGCACGTCACCTCGCATCACGGCAGTCTGGCGCGTGCCCATCGCCTCGATGCCGAGCAGCGGTTAAAGCGCGGCGAATTGAAGGCGCTGGTGGCGACTGCCTCGCTGGAATTGGGTCTCGACGTCGGCGACGTGGACCTCGTCTGCCAGCTCGGCTCGCCGCGCAGCATCGGCACGTTCCTGCAGCGCGTAGGCCGATCCGGCCATGCGCTCGGGGCCCTGCCCGAAGGCCGGCTGTTCCCGCTGTCGCGCGATGATCTGGTGGAGTGCGCGGCGCTCTTGGACTCCGTGCGTCGCGGCGAACTGGATGCGCTGCGCGTATCCGACGCGCCGCTCGACGTGCTGGCGCAGCAAATCGTGGGCGAAGTGGCCTGCCGCGAGTGGGATGAAACGGAGCTGTATGAGACCTTCCGCCGCGCCTGGCCGTACCGGAATCTCACACCTGAGGATTACACCGAAGTCATCAGGATGCTGGCCGAAGGCTATGCCACGCGTCGCGGCCGCCGCAGTGCCTATCTGCACCGCGACGCGGTCAACGGCAAATTGCGCGGCCGGCGCGGCGCCAAACTCGTTGCGGTCACCAACGGCGGCGCTATCCCCGATCAGTTCGATTACGAAGTGGTGCTGTCGCCCGCGGGCCTGCGCATCGGCTCGCTCAACGAAGACTTCGCCTTCGAGTCCATTCCCGGCGACATCTTCCAGTTGGGCAACACCAGCTACCGCATCCTCAAGGTGGAAACCGGTCGGGTCCTGGTGGAAGACGCCAAAGGCCAGCCGCCCAACATTCCCTTCTGGTTTGGCGAGGCGCCGGCGCGCACTT
>DATEJV010000134.1:0-6686 GCA_035277745.1 Gammaproteobacteria bacterium
TTCTGCATGACGAAAAGAACCAACCGACGGCCAGCATGTTCTACGTGGCCTACACCAAGGACGGCACCGAGGCCAAAACCCGCCCGTTGACCTTCGTGTACAACGGTGGTCCGGGCTCCTCTTCAGTCTGGCTGGAAATGGGTTCTTTTGGGCCGGTGCGCGTCGAGGTGAGCGACGCACAAGCCACGCCACCGCCGCCTTACGGCATCGTGCCGAACCAGTATTCGTTGCTCGACAAGTCCGATCTCGTATTCATTGACATGGTCGGCAGCGGTTACAGCCGTCTGGTCGGCAAGGGTGAGGGCAAGGACTTCTGGGGCGTGGATCAGGATGTCGCGAGCTTCGGCCAGTTCATCCAGCGCTATATCAGCGCGAACAACCGCTGGAATTCGCCGAAATATCTGCTGGGCGAATCCTACGGCACCACGCGCTCGGCGAATCTCGCCGACTGGCTGCAAGAAAACGGCGTGGCGCTAAACGGCGTGGTGCTGCAATCCACCATCCTGAATTACGGCGACACCATGCCGGGCACCGACCTCGAGTACATCACGTATCTGCCGTCCTACGCGGCCATTGCCTGGTATCACAACAAGCTGCCGAACAAGCCGGCCGAGTTGGCGCCGTTCCTTGAACAGGTGCGGGCCTTCGCGCGCGGCGAGTATGCCGATGCACTGTTCCAGGGCTCGAAGCTGCCGCAGTCGGAGTACGACGACGTGCTCGCAAAACTCGTGCAATACACCGGGCTGAGCGCGCAGTTCCTGAAAAACGCCAACCTCAAGGTCTCGCCGACTCAATTCCGCGCCGAGCTGCTGCGTGACGAGGACCGCACCCTGGGCCGCTACGACGCGCGCTACGAAGGCATCAACTCCGACAACGCCCAGGCCTTCCCCGAGTACGATCCCTCGGACACGGGCATCGGCCCGGCCTACACGGCCGCGTGGAACTGGTACGTGAAGAACAGGCTCAAATACGAAACCACTGAAACCTATCGCATGACCGGCTACAACATCATCGGGCCCTGGGACTGGAAACACCCGCTGCCGGGCCGCAGGTCGTTCTTTACTCCGCCGCTGCCGGACGTGGCCGCGAATCTCGGCGACGCCATGCGCAAGAACCCGCACCTCAAGGTGTTTTCGGCCAACGGCTACTACGATCTGGCCACGCCGTTCTTCAAGACCGAGTTCGACCTGGATCAGCTGGATCTCCCTCCGGCGATCTACAAGAACATCCAGTTCTATTACTATCCTTCGGGACACATGCTTTACCTGCACGTGCCGACGCTGGCAAAGTACAAAGCCGATCTCGCCAAATGGTACGACGAGACCGACAAGCAATAAAATTTCGCAACCTGTAACACCCGCGGCAACGCGGGTGTTTTTGTATCAACGGGGAACTGACATGAAGAAACCTCTTGTTTTGTTGCCGCTGCTGTTTTGCGCGTTGACACTGCCGGCGTTGGCCGCCGATACGCCGCCCCCAACGGTGGCAACCGCGCTGCCGGTACCGAAAGAAACCAGTTCGGTCACACAGCATAGCGTGACGATTGACGGCCAGAGCATCAAATACACCGCCACCGCCGGCACGTTGCTGGTGGACAACGATCAGGGCAAACCCATCGGCAGCTTCTTCTACGTGGCCTACACCAAGGACGGAGCGGACGCGAACCGTCGTGCGCTCACCTTCCTGTTCAACGGCGGACCGGGTTCATCGTCCATCTGGCTGCACATGGGCAGCTTCGGCCCGGTGCGCGTGGTCACGAGCGACGCCAAGCCCACGCCGCCTCCGCCTTATGATCTCATTCAGAACCAGTACTCCCTGCTCGACAAAAGTGATCTGGTGTTCATTGACGCCATCGGCACCGGCTTCTCGCGCATCGTGGGCATGGGCACAAGCAAGGACTTCTACGGCACCGATCCGGACATCGCCTCGTTCGGCAAGTTCATCCGGCGTTACGTCACGGTGAATAACCGCTGGAACTCGCCCAAATTCCTGCTGGGCGAGAGCTATGGCACCACGCGCGCCGCGGGCCTGTCCGACTGGCTGCAGCGCAACGGCATTGCACTCAACGGCGTGGTGCTGCAATCGTCCTGGCTCAACGGCTTCGTGGATTTCCCGGGCCCGCCCTTCAGCCTGGATCTGCCGTATGAGCTTTATCTTCCCACCATGGCGGCCACCGCCTGGCATCACGCCAAGCTGCTCAACAAGCCTGCGGATCTGCCCGCGTTCCTGCAGCAGGTGCGCGATTTTGCGCTTGGCGATTACGCGCATGCGCTCGCTCAAGGCGTAAAACTGAACGCCGCCGACACGCAGGCGATTGCCGAAAAACTGCATGCTTACACGGGCCTCCCGGTGCAGTACATTCTGCACGCCAAATTGCGCATAGATCCCTTCCGTTTCGAGAAGCAACTGCTGCGCGGCCAGGATCGAACCGTCGGCCGCCTGGATTCGCGTTTTGAGGGCATGGATGCCGATGCCGCCGGCGAGAATCCGTCCTACGATCCGGCCGGCTCGGCCATCGGCCCGGCATTCACCGCCGCGTTTCATTGGTATCTGGCCAACGATCTCAAATACCAAACCACGCTCGAATACAAGGTTGAAAATTATCAAGAAGTGGGCAAGGACTGGGACAACGGTCAGCGCATCAACGGCCAGACTTATCCGCTCATGGACGTGGAGGAAAACCTGCGCGCGGCCATGACCGAGAATCCACACCTCAAGGTATTCTCGGCCAACGGCTATTTCGATTTCGCCACGCCGTTCTTCGAGACCGAATACGACCTCGATCACATGGGCCTGGGTCCGTCACTGATGAAAAACATCAGCTACGGCTACTACCAGTCCGGTCACATGATCTACCTCAACGTGCCGGCGCTCACCGAGTACAAAGCAGACCTCGCCCGCTTTTACGCTACAGCCGAGTGAAGCGCTTGCCTCGGCAGTCCGTGTTTCGAAACAGTTCGCTCCGCCCCACAATGAGATGGGCACGTTTGGCGCGCCTGCAAAAACTCCGGGATTGCAGTACCCTGTGCGCCTAACTTGACATGACCGGCATGAACTCAATGCGTACCCAAGGACACTCGGCCGTCGGGTTGACTCAGTTGCGCCGCACGCGCTGGTTCGGCGGAATATTGTTCGCGGCCGTGCTGTGCACCGTCGGCCTGTACGCCCTGGAATTCGCTCACCATCACGAAACTGCGGCCGCCGAACTGCACTGCCCCATCTGCCAGGTGGCGGCGCATAGCGCGCTGGAGGTGTTCGCTCCGCAACTCACGCCGCTGCCGCCGGCCATCCGCGTGCATTTCCTCGCCTTTGCGCCGCATCAAATGCCCGCTGCGGCGCGTGTATTCACCGTCAAATACCAGTCCCGCGCCCCGCCCCTCGTCTGATTCTCTGTGTGACATCACGCGCATAGTTTGCGCCCGGACGCCGGCCGCTTGGCATGAACAGTGTACGCGGCGGCGCGGAATCCACATTCCATAGCCGACAACAATCCCACTGCAATCGTGCCCGCTCAAAAGCGTGCATGACAGCGGCACAAGAGAGTGAGACGCACATGCAACGCTTACACAAGCACATCCGTTTATGGATGCTGTGGCCCGCATTGGCCCTGATCGCCGGTCCGGCACCGGTTTACGCGCATGCCATCGCCGGCATGCGGCTGTTCCCCGCGACCCTGAGTTTCGACGACCCCGGCATCGGCGCAGAACTGCCGCTGATCTTCAGCCACATCAACGCGGACGGCACCGAGCAGAACATTTTCTCGGCATCCTTCACCAAACCCATTACCCCGGGTTTTTCACTGGTCGCGAGCACCGACTACCAGAGTCTGGTGCCGGGCGGCATGCCGGTGGTGCATGGCTGGGACAATTTCACCGTGGCCGGCGCCTGGCAGGTTTACGAGAACGATGATTCCGAATCCATCGGCATGTTTTCGCTGGCCGATTCCGTCGCTCACACCGGCGGCCAGGCGATTGGCTCCGAATACTCCACCTGGTCGCCGGAGTTCGCTTTCGGCCAGGGCCTGGGTCAAGTCTCGGCCAACTGGTTGAAACCGTTGGCGGTCACGGGTGCCGTATCCGTGGATTTCCCCACTGCCGGCAATGTACCGCGCATGCTCAACTGGGGCTTCTCCTTGCAGTACAGCATCCCATACCTGCAGGACTTCGTGAAATACGTCGGCATCAAGGCGCCGTTCAACAACCTGATCCCGATCATCGAGTTCCCGATGCAGACCTGTCTCGACAACGGCTGCCGTGGCCAGACCACCGGCTACATCAATCCCGGCGTAATCTGGCTGGGACACTATTTCCAGTGGGGCGTGGAATTGCAGATTCCCATCAATCATCGAACCGGCAATTCGGTCGGCATCCTGCTGGGCTTCGATTTCTACCTGGATGACCTCGCGCCGCACACCGTCGGCGCACCGGTCTGGCAATGAGGCGCACACACATGCGTACCACCATTTTCACTGCGCTTCTGCTGCTGACGCTGGGCCTCGCGCCATGCGCGTGGGCACACGCATTCCCGGACAATTCCGCGCCACACGTGGGTGCGACGCTCAGCGCCTCACCCAAACTGGTGCAGATCTGGTTCGACGGCGAGATCGCGCCGGTATTTTCCACCCTGATCGTGAAAAACGCGTCTGGCGTGCAAGTCAGCCAGGGCAACGGACAGGTATCCGCTTCGGACAACACCTTGCTGGAAACCACGCTGCCCGCGACGCTGCCCCCCGGCCAGTACTGGGTGTATTGGAGCGTGATCGCCAACGACGGCCATCACACCGCCGGCCGTTTCCCCTTCACCATCCGGTAATCGCGAGGCCCGGCATGCCCATCAACATTGCTTTTACCGCGTTTGACGTGCTCATGGTGGTGGCCACCGTGGGCGTGCTCGCCTGCTGGATCGCGGTGCTGCCCCGACAACCCGATTTCCGCGCCCTGGAAATTCCGGTTATCCGCCTGCTGGGTATCTGCATCGCGCTTCTGACGTTGAGCAGTCTGCTGACACTGCTGTCACGCATCCTGGAGTTGGATGGCGGTTCCTGGGGACAGATTCCGTCGGCCTTGCCGCTGGCACTCAAGGTTACGCAGTTCGGACACATCTGGGTGTTCCGTATCCCGGCCCTGATTCTCCTGTGGCTTGGCTGGGTCTGGTGTCTGCGCCACCGCGATCATGTCTGGGCCGCGTGGCTTGCAGCCGTCGGCGTCGCGGCGATCGCACTCACCCGCAGCGCGACCGGCCACCCCGCGGATCACGGCGCCTTCAAGTTCGCCGTCTGGGTGGATTGGGTGCATCTGCTCTCGGGCGCGGTGTGGGTCGGCAGCCTGTTCGGCATGTCACTCGCGATCTTTCCGAAATTGCTGCATGCCGGCGACGCGGCGCATGCCAATGCCGCGGTGATTTTCCAGCGTCTGTCCACGCTCGCTGGCATCGCGCTCGCGGTGATTCTGGCGACCGGCATTTTCACCGCCTTTCAGGAACTCGACCGCTTCAGCGACCTGTGGGCTTCAAACTACGGAATCATGCTGGATGTGAAGGTGTTCATCGTCATCCTGATGATCGCGCTCGGCGCCCATAACCGCTACATCAAACTGCCGCGGCTGCTGCGCGCCGCAGACAAGCCGGCCGTGTCTTCGCTGTTCGGGAAACTGCTCGGCAGTCTCGGCGCAAACGAACAGCGGGCGTCCGCAAACCACGCGCTGCGCAGTTGCGCGCGCGCGGTGCTGGCCGAAAGCATTTTGGGAATACTGGTAATCGCCGCCGCCTCGGTGCTGCTGCATGGCATGCCGACCGCCGACATACGCAACATGCCGGGCATGTCCTCCTCGATGCAGATGTCGCGGGTTGCAGTTCCGTCCGCAGCGAAACCAAGCGCGCAACTCGCGCGCCAAGCGGATGATCGTGCCGGCACTGCCCCGGTCAAAGCGATAAGCTCTTAACTGCAAATAAACGGGCTCTATAACGGAGACAAGGTTGCAATGTCCTAAATGCAATTCGGACCTGACGCCAACCACCCGGCACAAGCTCAAGGTCAACTACTGTCCATCCTGCAAAGGTATGTGGCTGGAGCACCAGGAACTCGAACAACTGTAAGATGAAGCCTTCGACTTCGGCGATGATGCCAAAGGTACGTTGTCCCTCAGTTCCACGCCCATCACCGCCAAATGCCCGGAGTACAGCACTCCTCTGCGGCGATTCCAATACCGATTCCACGATCTGCAAATGGATTTTTGCGTGAACCAGCATGGCTACTGGCTGAATGAAGACGAAGACACGCACGTCCTGGCATTGATGAAACAAGAAGAAAAGGATTATGAAAGAAAAGCGCTCGCGGAAGACCAGTGGGCCAAAACCTTGACGCGCATGCGCTCAGGTTCGTTCCTCAGCAAAGTGCGCAATCTGTTTCACTGAGCCGCGCAAAGTCCGGCAGCCGGGACCGGTCAGCCGTGCTTGGCCGACTCAATGATGATCTTGCCGACCATGCCGGCGGCGAAATGACCGGGTATGTGACAGGCGTATTCGACCGTGCCATCGCGCGTGAAGGTCCATACCAGATCGCGCGTCCGGCCCGGAGGTAAAGCCACGCCGTTCACGTCGTGCATCTCCATGCCGGGCATTGCCTGCATTTCCTTGTCATGCTCGGCCTGCAGCACGGCATCGCCGATGACGAATTCGTGCGTGAGCTT
>DATEJV010000135.1:0-3776 GCA_035277745.1 Gammaproteobacteria bacterium
CAAGTAGGGATTGGTTACGCAGCCGGCCAGCAGCCACGTCGCTGCGAACAATGCAAGGGAATCACGGCGGATGGCAGGCACCGGGGCACTCCCGCAAATTTTGCCATCTTACTCCAGCGCGGACTCGGGTGTGCGTCATCCAAGGCCCATGCGCCGCTCCGGAACCCGGGCGCAATTGGCGTAGAATGCGGCCCATCCCCCCATGTCACGAGAGCGCACATGCCAGCCGCGGGCGCAGTTTACGCATCCCAGCAACGCTGGACGCTGGACGATATTCCCTGGCACGCCATTCAGCACGCGGCGGTCGAGCGACACGAAGAATTGTTCTACCTGGTGACCAGTGCTTCGTTCATCGAAATCACCACCGATCTCTATACCCGCAACCTCATCGAGTATTTCGCCGGCGATCCCGAGATCACCGAATGGCTGGAACACCACTGGGAGCACGAGGAGCTGCAGCACGGGCAGGCACTCAAGCGCTACGTGCAGACCGTATGGCCCGGGTTTGACTGGGAGTGCGCTTATCGTGATTTTTTCGAGGAATATTCACGCTGCTGCAAGGTGGAACTGCTGGAGCCCACGCACAGCATGGAAATGGCGGCGCGCTGCGTCGTGGAAATGGGCACCGCCACGTACTACACCACCTTGAGCCGCCTGAGCCGCGATCCGGTGCTGAGTGCGCTTACCGACCATATCCGCGAGGACGAGGTGCGTCACTACAAGCACTTCTACCATTATTTCCGCATCTACCGGGCACGCGAGGGCGCCGGCCGCGGGCGCACGCTGCGTGCGCTGTGGCATCGCCTGAAAATGATAGACGGAGAGGACGGCTTGATTGCGATGAAGCACGTGTACCGCGCCAGCCATCCGGACCAACCATTCAACAAACGCGTGTACCGCGATCTGCACCGCCGCTGCCGGCGCGCCGCCGGCCGGCATTTCCCGCACGAGATGAGCGTCAAGATGCTGATCAAGCCGCTGGGGTTGAGCCCGCGTTTCCAGCACCTTGCCCTGCCGGTATTGACCGGCGTGGTGCGCCACGTGGTGATGTAGAGTCGCGCAACCGGGCTCCGCGGCCGGGGCCGGTCGTGCAGGTTTGAGTTATTTTTTCCGGCTTTTCCTGATATCCCGTGCGCCCACAGCGGGGGATTTCGCGTGCGCGACACGGTGCGGCCGCGTGTTGCCGTAACTGCCGCGCCAGATTTTGCCGCGTGCGGATTTCTTGTCGCCTTTGCCCATGTGCTTTCCTTTGTAAGGTTCGGAGTTCGCGAAGTGCGCGTCATCCCCGCAGCGGCATTATAACGATTCGCGAAGCCCCAAGGCTCCGCCGTTATCCGGTTTCAGAGCTGACGCTTGCAACGGCGTAATGCGGGTTGATCTGGAAGCGCTCCGGACGGCACGTGTTGCTGCTTTGCGAGCGCGTGAATCCGCGGTGCGGCCGCTGCTTGGCAAAATGCAGACGCTCACAACCGGCGATACCGGTTTCCGGATTCCATTTGCTTGTCTGACCGGTCGCGTTATGGTTGACCGGCTTGGCCAATACTGACAAGTTTTGTCAGTGCCGCGGTGTCGGGTGAAAAAAATGGACTTGCCATGCCGGCGTCCCGCCGCATGGCAAGTCCGCCTCCACGTCCTGTGGAGCCGCGCAGATGCCTATCCACGCATCAAGTGTCGGGCAGCGGGTGCATCCTGCAACCCGCCAATACAGGGCGCTGCCGGCCGCGGAGGTTCGGCCGGCGCGCGCCTGTCCCGCGTCTCCCCATTGATATCCAAGCAAATCGGATGCCAATCCCGGCCCGGGGTGCCGCGCCCGTAGCCCGGATTTGGGTCCGCGGCACCGCTGTGGGATGATGACTTTGACAGCCCCCAAGATCCTTCCACATGAGCCGCATCCTCCCCCCGGCACGCGAACGCGTGCAGTTGCCCATCGGCATTTTCGATTCCGGCGTCGGCGGGCTGACGGTACTGCGTGCCATAGCCGCGCGCCTGCCGGCCGAGCAACTTTTATATCTTGGCGACACTGCGCGTCTGCCTTACGGCACCAAGAGTGCCGACTCGGTGACGCGTTACGCGCTGCAGGCGGCCGCCCATCTGGTGGAGCGCGGCATCAAAATGCTGGTGGTGGCCTGCAACACCGCCTCGGCGGTCGCGATGCCGGCGCTCGCGGCAAAATTTGCGCCGCTGCCGGTCATCGGTGTGGTTGAAGCCGGTGCCGAAGCCGCGGTGCGCGCTTCGCGTACCGGTCACATCGCAGTACTCGCCACCGAAAGCACGGTGCGCGGCGGCGCCTATGAGCGCGCAATCCGCGCGCGACGTACCGACGCACGCGTGTTTTCCCAGGCCTGTTCGCTGTTCGTGGCGCTGGTTGAGGAAGGCTGGACCCGGGGACCGCTCGTGGAAGCGGTGGCGCGCGCCTATTTGCAGCCCTTGCTCGCGGAAAAGACCCGCGACGGCCTGGATTGCCTGGTGCTGGGCTGTACGCATTTCCCGCTGCTCCGGGAAACCATCCTGCAGGTTGCGGGTGCGGAGGTGGCGCTGGTGGATTCCGGCGAAACCGTGGCGCAGGCGATTGCGGAGGCACTGGCGCGCCAGCATCTGGCGCGTGCTCCGGGTTCCCGCGGCCGGCACCAGTTCCTGGCCACAGATGACGCCGAGCGCTTTGCGCGCGTAGGCAGCCGTTTTCTGGGCGCCAACATCGCTGTCACCGATGTCGAGCCGGTGGATTTGTGACACCCATACCCGCCACCCTCGATGCATACCGTGCGGAACGCTTCGCGCGCATCGCGCTCGAAAACGTTGCGCGCGAATATCCCAATCACCTCCAGCATCTGCTGAACGATGATGCCGACGTGCGCGCGCCGCGCGCGCTGCATCCGGCGTTCTACGGCAGTTACGATTGGCATTCGGCGGTGCACAATCACTGGTTGCTGGTGCGTTTGCTGCGGCTGGTGCCGCAGGGGCAATTCCGCGAGTCCGCGGGTGCGCTTCTGGATGCGCATTTCGACGGTGCCAACATTGGCGCGGAATGCCGCTACTTTGAAGCGCCAAATCGTGCCGGTTTCGAGCGCCCCTACGGCTTGGCGTGGCTGCTACAGCTTGCGGTCGAATTGCACGAGTGGGATTCAGCCGAGGCGCGGCGTTGGCGCGCGGCATTGCGGCCGTTGGAGGAACTGGCGGTCGCGCGTTTTTCAGACTGGCTGCCGAAACTCAGTCACGCCATTCGCAGCGGCGAGCATGCCAATACCGCGTTTGCACTCGGCTTGCTGCACGACTATGCCCGCAGCACCGGGCACGCGGCGCTCGCGGCGCTGGTGAAGAGCCGCAGTCGCGACTTTTATTCGGCCGACAGGAACGCGCCGCTGGCGTACGAGCCGTCGGGTCATGATTTCCTCTCGCCCGCGTTGGCGGAAGCGGATCTGCTGCGGCGCGTGCTGCCGCAGGCCGAGTTCGCGGACTGGCTCGGCAAATTCATGCCGCAAATTCCCCGGCGGGGAAATTTGCCGTGGCTGCAGCCGGTGGCGTCGCGTGATCGTGCCGATGGCAAGCTCGCGCATCTCGACGGATTGACTCTCAGTCGCGCGTGGATGCTGGAGGGGGTGGCCTCGGTTTTGTCCGACGGCGACCCGCGACGTGAGGCGTTGCTGGGCGCGGCGCGTGCGCATGCCGAGGCCGGTCTTGCGGCGGTCACCGAGGAGCACTATGCGGGCAGCCATTGGCTGCCGAGTTTCGCCGTGTATCTGCTGACGCGGCGCGGAATCCATGCCCATGGCTGAATC
>DATEJV010000136.1:0-2268 GCA_035277745.1 Gammaproteobacteria bacterium
TGGCCGCCGTCACCTTGTTGGCGCAGGGTTGTGCATCCCAGCCGCCCAAAGCCAACCCGAACGTCAGCGCCACCGCGGTGATGAACAAAGCGCCGGCCCAGGCCACGGCGGTGGCGGCCGCCATCGCCAAGGCCGAGCACACCGGGGTGTTGCTCGACCGCGTGGTGGCGGTGATCAACGACCAGGTGATCCTCCGCAGCGAGCTCGACCAGCGGGTCGCGGACATCACCCGCCAGATTCAGGCCGAAGGCACCGCGTTGCCGCCGGCGGACGTACTGCGCAAGCAGGTGCTCGACCAGATGGTCATGATGCGGCTGGAACTGCAGATGGCGGACAGCAAGGGCGTGAGCGTGAGCGACGACACCGTCAACCAGAACTTGAGCCGCATCGCGGAACGCAACGGCCTGACGCTGGCGCAGTTGCCGGCCAAGCTCCAGGAACAAGGCATCAGCTACACCGATTTCCGCAAGGACCTGAGGGATCAGTTGATCATTCATCAACTGGAGCAGCAGGTGGTCAACGACCAGATGCACATCACCCCGCGCGAGGTGCAGGCGCAGCTTGACGCGGATGCCGCCAACGGCGGTGCCGACAATCAATACCATCTGTCTCAGATCCTGCTCACCCTGCCCGCCGATCCCACGCCGGAACAGGCGGCCGCGGCCCGCAACAAGGCCGAGGATATTTACCAGAAGCTCAAGCATGGTGCGGATTTCGCCGCCACCGCGGTGGAATTTTCCCAGGGACAGCAGGCGCTCAAGGGCGGGGATCTCGGTTGGCGCAAAGGATCGGAGCTGCCGACGATCTTTGCCGACGCGGTGCGCCAGATGAAACCTGGCGACATCAGCGAGCCGATTTCCAGCCCCAGCGGCTTCCACATCGTCAAGCTGGACGACGTGAAGATCGCCGCCGCCGGCAAACATGAAATCACGCAAGTGCATGCGCGCCACATCCTGATCCGCACCAGCGCCATCATGAGCGACGCACAGGCCGAAGCGAAGCTCGCGGAGCTGCGCACGCAGATTCTGGCCGGCGCCGACTTCGCAACCCTGGCTAAACAGTATTCCGCAGATCCAGGCTCCGCCAACAACGGCGGCGATCTGGGCTGGGTGGACCCCAATGCCATGGTTCCGGCCTTCGCGGCCCAGATGGACAAGCTGCAGGTGGGTCAGATCAGCGAGCCGTTCAAGACCCAGTTTGGCTGGCATATCGTGCAGGTTCTGGGCCGCCGCAGCGCGGACCAAACCGCGGAATACGCGCAGAACAAAGCCTATGACGCGATCTTTGCGCGCAAGTCCGAGGAAATCATCCAGCAGTGGCTCAGCCAGCTCAAGGATTCCGCCTTCATCGAATACCACCTGCAGGGTCCGGAAACCACGGCCAGCACAGGCTGATTTATCGCATGCCAGCGAGGCTGCCGCGCATTGCGCTTACTACCGGGGAACCTGCGGGCATCGGCCCGGATATCTGTCTCGCACTTGCGCAAAGTGCCCACAACTACGACCTGGTTGCACTCGGCGATCCGGAACTGCTCGCCGCGCGCGCAAGCCAGTTGCGGCTTGATCTCAGCCTGGACGACTACGTTCCCGCGCAGCGCACTGCACACATTGCACAGCATCTGACGGTACTGCCGATCAGTCTGCGCGCACCGGTCACGACCGGCAAACTGAATCCCGCCAATGCGCGCTATGTACTCGACCTGCTGGATCGCGCAGTGGCCGGTTGCCTGAGCAGCGAATTCGACGCCATGGTCACCGCACCGGTGCACAAGGGCGTCATCAACGAGGCCGGCATCGCCTTCACCGGGCATACCGAATATCTGGCCGAGCGCTGTCGCGCGCCTGCGCCGGTCATGCTGCTCGCGGCCGGTGCGCTGCGCGTGGCGCTCGCCACCACCCACCTGCCGCTCACCGAGGTGTCGCACGCGATTACCCGCGACTCGCTCACCCACACATTGCGCGTACTGGATGCGGAATTGCGCGGTAAATTCGGCGTTACTACACCGAACATTCTGGTGCTCGGCCTCAACCCGCACGCCGGCGAAGGCGGCCATCTGGGCCGCGAGGAAATCGAGGTGATCGCTCCGGTCTGCGAGGCACTGCGCGCGGAGGGCATGCAGCTCACGGGCCCGGTTGCCGCCGACACCGCGTTCAGCCCGCAACGCCTGCAAAATGTGGATGCGGTACTCGCCATGTACCACGATCAGGGCTTGCCGGTGCTCAAATACACGGGTTTTGGTCACGCCGTGAACGTCACGCTCGGCCTGCC
>DATEJV010000137.1:0-4557 GCA_035277745.1 Gammaproteobacteria bacterium
CATTCAGCACCAGATCGCGGTCTTTCTGGTCGAGATACAGTGTTTGTTCTCGGCCCATGGTGATGGACGTGGTGGTGGCGGAGAGCGCCGCGCCCATGTAGCTCTTGTAAGTCTTGCGCAGCACCACGTAAGGCAGTTGCAACCGGCGCGCCAGGGCGTGGGCCAGCGGAATGCTCTTGGCCTCCGGCGTCATCAGCACTT
This sequence comes from Gammaproteobacteria bacterium, assembly GCA_035277745.1. GTDB lineage: Bacteria > Pseudomonadota > Gammaproteobacteria > Natronospirales > REEB76 > REEB76. Next base: position 202 of record DATEJV010000137.1, read on the forward strand.
GCGGGGTGTGCACGGCAATCCGCGGCGCGAGTGCCGCGGCGGCTTCCTCCGCCAGTTCCACGTCGCCCAGGATGTTGAGTACTGCGATGCGCAAGCCCGGCTGGACTTCGAACAGCGGAAGCTGGCGGGCCAGCCGGCCTATCCGCAGGGTAAATGACGGCGATTGCATGACCCGGATTCTCCGATCAGACGGGTTGGGGCGGCGCGAACCGCAACCGAATGCCGGTGTCCATACTACACTGAGGCGCCCGCGGGACGTGTTCCGGTGCCGTGCTCGCCACAATTTTTATTATTCATTTCTGAATTATCGCCGAGGCGCCGCCGCCGATGGCGAATCGCGCTATAAACAATGAGTGTCGGGCGGTGGGGCGGGCAAACGGGTAGGATAATGGCCGCAACAGTCATGGACATCTCTCCGGACCTTTCGCACGGAAAATTCGCCTTCGGCGAGTTCCTGTTCGATCCGCGCAGTGGCGAGTTGCGCGACGGCGGGAAAACCGCACTGCTGCGTCCGCAGGTGGCCAAGCTGCTGACCCTGCTGCTCGAACACGCGGGCGACATCGTGTCACGCGAGGAAATCCGCCAGTGCCTGTGGGGCAGCAAGACGGTGGTGGAGTTCGAGGAGGGCATCAGTGCCTGCATGCGCCAGTTGCGCGTCGCGCTCAACGACGGCGCCACCGGCACACGCTACATCCAGACCATTTCCCGGCGTGGGTACAAGTTCATTTTCCCGGTGAATCTGGTCACCGGCGAGGCCGCGGCATTCCACAATCAGGGAGCGATGGTGGTGTTGCCGACAACGCCGGCCAGCGCAGGCGTGCCGCGCTACCGGTGGCGCTGGGCGGCCGCCGGGGCGGGAATCGTGCTGGTGCTGATCGTGGCCGGCGTGTTCGCGGTGGCGCATTACCGTTACCGCGTGCAATTTTTCACCCAAACGGTGGTACCCACCACGCCGCGGGCGGTAATCGCGGTGCTGCCGTTTACCAATTTGTCCGCCAATCACGCCAACGATATTCTGGGCGCATCCATCGCCAGCGAATTGATTGATCTTCTCGGGCCGATTGCACCCAACCGTCTGGGCGTGATTGCGGACACCTCCAGCATGCACTATGCGAGTGCCCACAAAACCATCAAGGTCATCGGTCAGGAACTGGGTGCGAGCTTTGTGCTGGAAGGCAGCATCACGCAGAATCCCGCGTTCATCCAGGTGTCGGCGCGGCTGATCCGCGTCGCCGATCAAAGCTACGTGTGGGGCAACGAATACCGTCTCGACATCAAGTATACGAGCCGCAACTTTCAGCAGACCGTGGTGCAGATTGCCACGCATGTGGCGTCGCTGCTCGCGCCCGATGCCAGCGTCAAACCGCTGGAATTCACTCGCAATCGTCAGGCCGCGCTGGATTACCAGCTCGGTCGTTATGTGCTGTTGCAGGGCGATAATGCCAAAGCCGGGGACTATTGCCGCCACGCGATGCGGCTGGACCCGAATTTCGCGGCGGCTTACGTGTGCACGGCGCAATCGCTGCTGGCGATGAACAGCCTGTCCGTGCCGCAGGTCAATGATGCGCTGGCGCTGGTCGCCAAGGCCCTGGAGTTGAACGCTGAATCCTCAGACGCGCATCTGCTGCAGGGCACGCTGGATTTGTTCTATCGCTGGAACCCCGCGGCCGCCGCGCCGCAAATCCGCGACGCGCTGCGTCACAATCCTGGCAATGCCTGGGCGTGGCAGGCGCAAGCCGCGTACTACTCCGCGATGGGCGAGAATCAGGAGATGCGCCAGGCCATGGCCATCGCCCAGAGCCTGGATCCGGTGTCCATGCGTATCTCGCTGGATTCGGCGGTGCTGTTCTACATTGACGGCCAGTACGACGTGGCCGGTCAATATGCGCAAACCGCGATCGGTCTCAAACCCGACAACGAACTGGCCCGGCATCTGTTGGTGCTGACGCTGCTCGGCGAGGGCCATTACACGGAAGCTGGACAGCAGGCGGCGCTGGAAATGCAGTATGCCGGTGCCCCGCCCGCCAGCATCACACGCGTGCGCGCCGGCCGCCCGCAGGCGCTGGTGGACTATTTCAACTGGTACGTCACGATGCTCGCCACGCAGGCGCCCGACAAACTCACCGCCGTATTCCTCGCGGATGCTTACATGCACCTCGGCCGGCCACGGCAGGCACTCACGACGCTCAGCGACGCGGTGCACAACCGCGAGGTCAGCACCCTGATTCCGTTCATGAGCGTCTGGCCCGCTCTGCACCCGCTGTGCCGCGAGACGGCGTTCGTGATGTTGACGCGGCAACTCGGCCAACCTGGCTGCATGAATGCGAAGTGATTGGAAAAAAAAGAGGGCGGAAAATACCCTTCGCGTTCCTTTGCTGTCCAGCGATCAGGCAGTTGTTTGGTTTCCGGAATCTGCCGTAACAATGGATGATTTTCCGATTGACAGCCACGCCGTATCCCGGTAGGAGTCGGCGACCACCCAGGCGGCAAACGCCAGCGTCCAGCCGGTGAGCAGTTCCGCCCATATATCCTGGACGGTCGGCATGGCGATGACCTTGGGGATCCAGATCAGGATTTGAAACGCGCTCATCATGCCCGCGGTCAGCGCTGCCGCCAGGCGCGGATAAACTCTGAAAACAGTGCCCAGAGCGGCGGCCATATACGCGGCGCCGGTCAAGCAAACCCAAGCGATATGCCATGGCAGCCACGCCGGCACCAGCGAAGCCGTGTATTTGAGGTACCCGAAGTGCGCGAGGCCGAACAAAAACAGCGCCAGGCCGAAGAGCCTTCTTGCCATGTACACGCCGCTTTCGCCCGCGACAAATTTCAGCCATAGGCTGCGCCCTGGCCCAGTGAGCGAGGCAAATAGAACCCAGGCTCCTGAAAGCAGCGTCGCGGTTTCGGCAAAGGTTTCCCAGGAAACGATCGCTGCCGGTGCCGATACCAATATCGGCACTTTCAGCAACAGCAGCCACAGCAGCAGATAGACAACCAGGACTCGGGAAGCAAGTATGGACGTACGTGCAAGCAATAGGCCCGCTCCGCACGCCAGCATGACGCCCCCGCACGCATATATCCAGTCTCCCCGCCACGGAACCCAGTGAGGTACGGTCTGCAACACCAGTGAGGAATCACCGTATCGGAGACTGAGCGCACCCAGCGCAATGATGCCGGCCGCAAACAGCGGCCGGACCAACGCCGTGAAGTGCCGCTGTGGTGTGATCAAAATGCGAACCTGTTATTGTCTGCAACCCGCGTGGGCGTTACGCACGCCATCTGGCTGTGTGCGTGACGCCCGCAGTACCGTTGCTTACGTGCCGGTGTTCGACGCCGGGTCACGCTCCAAAGTGTGGCTCAGCTTTTCGGCCTGCTTGATCTGATCCGGCGACAGGTTCGTGGCGACCGCTGCCAGTGCACTGCTGGTGTCGAGGTTGCCCTTCTGCGCGAGCAGCAGCCAGGCGTAGGCACGCACATAGTCCGGCGGCACTTCCTCACCGTTGTTGTAGATCACTCCCAGGTTATAGGCCGCCGCCGGCAATCCATGACGTGCCGCCTTTTCATACCAGAAAATTTCCTTGGCGGGATCTTTGTTGACGCCCTGACCGGTGAAATAGGTCATGCCCAACTGGAATTCCGCGTATTTGTTGCCGCGGTTGGCGGCGCGCTGGAACCACTCGTGCGCCTTGGCGTAATCCTGCGCTACGCCTTCACCATTGAAGTACAGCGTACCCATGTTGTATTGCGCATTGGCTACACCGGCGCGCGCCGCTTGCTGATACCAATAGGCAGCCTGCTTATAGTCCCCGCGGGTCTGTAGCATGATGCCGAGATTGGCCTGAGCTTCGGCATCGCCGATTTTTGCAAGTCCCATGGCATCGTTGATATCGGATTGACTGTACGGTCCGGAGCCCGGCGGCCGGTCCAGATAGGGAGGCTGATGCATATGAATCACCTGCACGCCGGGCGGCAAGTGGTCCGCGTGTGCCGCCGTGGCCGATGCCACGACGAATGCCGCGCCCAACAACCAGGGCAACAGCCGCATGATATTTGAAAGTGAACGATTCATGACTGACTCCTTCGCTTTACGCAGCGCCGGGTACTTTCACCGCGATATTGACCTGCCCACAGGTATAGCGCGTTTGCGGAGGAATCGTCCGGCATAACTGTGAAATTACGCCGATTCATTTCTAATTCATTTGCGAGCGCTGGCGTCTGGGGCGCTCCGGCCGTGCCGCACAAGAACCGCCAATCCGCGGCCGAAGGCGGTCAAGTGCAACTGCGCGGAGCGGATCCGGTGCCGGTGCGTGTGGTGCAGCTCGGGGCGCTTGGCGTGCCGCGTACGGCGGCCAGCACTGT
>DATEJV010000138.1:0-15596 GCA_035277745.1 Gammaproteobacteria bacterium
CGTCCGTGGCGCGAGTGGCGGCTGCTGTATTCCTTATATAAGGAAGGATTGCCGGTACCGCAACCACTGGCCGCCCAGGTGTGGCGTCACGGATTCCTGTATCGCGGCGATTTGATTACGCGCCGCATTCCCGACAGCCGCTCGCTCGCGGCACTGCTTGCCGATCCCGGCATCGGGCACATACCCTGGATGGAAATCGGTGCCTGCGTCCGCCGCTTGCATAATGCCGATGTGTACCATGCGGATTTGAACGCACACAACATCCTGCTCAACGACCGCAATGAAGTTTTCCTGATTGATTTCGACAAGGGTGAGCGCCGCACGCCGGCGTGGGCCTGGCAGCAGGCTAATCTGCACCGGCTGTGGCGCTCGCTGCGCAAGCTGGCACCGTCCAGCGTGATCGAAAGCTCGGCTTGGGGCAGGCTGCTGGAAGGTTACCGCGACGCCTAGCCGCGCGGCACGATTTTGAAGCGGTCGTGGCTCCAGAGGTACTGCTCGGGCGCGCGCCGGATCTGCCGTTCCAGTACGCGATGCAGGCGCTCGGTGTCGGCCACCGGGTCGTCGCTGGGGAAATCCGCGAGCATCGGTTCGATCCACAGACGGTAGCCGCGGTTGCCCGGCAGACGCTCGGCGAAGAACGGCAGCACCGGTGCACCGCTGGCGCGCGCCAGCCGCGAGGTGGCGGTGGTGGTGGGTGCCGGATGGCCGAAGAACGAGATCATGGCGCTTTGCGCGCCGCGGTAGCCCTGGTCGGGCGCGTACCACAGCGGGATGTGATCTTTCAGGCTTTTGAGAATGCCGCGCACCTCGTGGCGCGGGATGGCGCGCTCGGCGACGCGCTCGCGCCCGCGCCTGATGAGTGCGTCCAGGAGCGCATTGCGGTTCGGCCGGTACACGGCATGCAGACGCGGCACTTTGAAATGGATGAGCGCGCCGCCGATCTCGAGCGTGGTGAAATGTGCGGTCAGCAGCAACAGGCCGCGCTGCAGCGCCAGGGCCGCCTGCAGGTTTTCCAGGCCGGAAAACTCCACGAGTGCGCGCAGTCGTTTGCGCGGCATCCAGTATGCGTCCGCGGTTTCCAGGAACGACAACCCGAGTGCGTGGAAATGTTTTTTTACGAGAGCTCGTTGCGTGCGTGCGTCGAGTTCGGGCAGACAGCGTGCGATGTTGAGTTGTGCGATGCGCCGGCGCCGCGGCGACACGGTCCTGAGGATGGTGCCCAAGCCGGCCCCCAGCCAGCGCTGTCCCATGTAGGGCAGATGCACCACTGTGCGCAGCAGGCCGTACAGCAGCCAGGTGGACCAGTAACGCGGGTGCAGTCGGTGCTTGGGCATGCGCATGAAATACTGCCGGGATGCGTGCAGTGTAGCGGCACGCGCCGCACCCGGTACAGGGGCCGGACTGCCGGCGGCCGCATGCTATGATGCGGCGCGTTTTTCCGCGGCGCTTGGGGCAGGCATGAACATCCGCATCCCGCAGTTCGACCAGGTGCGCGTACTGGTGGCGGGCGACGTAATGCTGGACCGTTATTGGTTCGGCGCGACCGCGCGCATCTCGCCCGAGGCGCCGGTGCCGGTGGTGCACGTGCGCGACATCGAAGAGCGCCCGGGCGGCGCCGGCAACGTGGCGATGAACCTGGCGAGCCTGGGTGCACACTGCACGCTGCTCGGCATCACCGGCGACGATGCCGCAGCCGCGGCGCTGACCGAGAGCATGCAGCAGCACGGCGTGCGCTGCCGGCTTACGCGCTTGAAAAATTCCGCGACCATCACCAAGCTGCGCGTACTGTCGCGCCATCAGCAGTTGATTCGTCTGGATTTCGAAGAGAGCTTCGGCGGCTTCGCGGCCACGCCGCTGTTGCCGGAATTCAAGCGTGCGCTCGCCGAGGCCGCGGTCGTGATTCTGTCCGATTACGGCAAGGGCAGTCTGGCCGGCGTGCAGGAGCTGATTGCCGCGGCGCGCAGAGCCGGCAAGCCGGTGCTGGTGGATCCCAAGGGACGCGAGTTCGACAAGTATGCCGGCGCGAGTGCAATCACGCCGAACCTCGCCGAACTCGAAGCGGTGGTAGGTGACTGCCCGGACGACGCCGCCATCGTCGGCAAAGGCGACAAGCTGCGCACCGAACTCGGTTTGCAGGCGCTGCTGGTGACGCGCGGCGAGCGCGGCATGACGCTGCTCGAAGCCGGCTGCGCGCCGCTGCATCTTGCCACCCAGGCGCTGGAAGTCTCCGACGTTACCGGTGCCGGCGATACCGTAATCGCGCTGCTCGCCGCCGGTCTGGGCGCGGGACTCGGGTTTGCGGACGCAGCGGCACTCGCGAATTTTGCCGCCGGGCTGGTCGTGGCCAAGCTCGGCGCCGCCTCGGTCACGCCGGCGGAGCTGCGCCTCGCGGCCCATACGCGCGACGGCGGCGGGGTGCTGGACGAAGCCGCGGTCATGGACGCGGTGAGTCACGCGCGCAGCTTGGGTGAGCGCGTGGTCATGACCAACGGCGTGTTCGACATTCTGCACGCCGGACATGTGAGTTATCTCCAGCAGGCGCGCGCGCTCGGCAACCGCCTGATCGTGGCGGTGAACGACGACGCCTCGGTGAAGCGTCTGAAAGGCGCGCAACGACCGGTGAACACACTCGCCGACCGCATGCGCGTGCTGTCGGCACTCGGCTGCGTGGACTGGGTGGTGGCGTTTTCGGAAGACACGCCGGAGCGCCTGATCTGCCGGGTGTTGCCGGATGTCCTGGTCAAGGGCGGCGATTACCGTCCGCAACAAGTCGCGGGCTACGCGTGCGTGACCAAAAACGGCGGCGAGGTGCGCGTGCTGCCGTTCCTTGAAGGCCGCTCCACCTCGCGCATCATCGAAGTGCTCAAGCAATAACCGTGCGCCTGCTGTACACGCTGACGCTGCTGCTGCTCCTGCCGTTTGCATTGGGCTGGCTCATGTGGCGCAGTCTGCGCCAGACCGGCCATGCCGACAAACTCGGTGAACGCCTCGGCAGCTCGCCGCAGCTGTCCGGCAACCCGCTTATCTGGGTGCATGGCGCATCGGTGGGCGAGATCCGTGCGGCTGCACCGCTGGTCAAAGCCCTGCACCAGCGTTACCCGCAGCACGCGCTGCTGATCACGAGTTTCAGCGCCGCCGGCCGCGACCAGGCGCAAGCGCTGTTCGGCGGGCACGCACTGATTGCGCTGCTGCCTTACGACCTGCCGTTCTGTGTGAACCGCTGGTTCAAGTGCGTCCGCCCGACGCTGGGCATCATCATGGAAACCGAAATCTGGCCGAACCTGTTCGCGGCTTGCGCGCGCCGTGGCGTGCCGCTGCTCATGGTGAGCGCACGCCTGTCGCCGCAGGCGCTGGATCGTTACCGGCGTTTTCGCGGACTCATGCGCCACGCCACGCGCCAGGTGGCGATGATCGCGACGCAGACCGAGGGCGACGCCGAGGGTTTTCGCCAGCTCGGCGCAGCCCCCGAACGTCTATGCGTGGGCGGCAACCTCAAGTTCGACCTGCAGTTTCCCGACACGCTGATGGGCGAAGGCCAGGCGCTGCGCGCCGGACTGTTCCCGGCCGCCACTGTGATCGTCGCGGGCAGCACGCGCGAACAGGAGGAAGCGCTGGTGCTGCAGGCCTATCAGGTGCTGCTCGCCAAACAACCGGATTGCACGCTGGTGTTGGCGCCGCGCCATCCTGAACGCGGCGCCGCGGTAGCCGAGTTGGTCAAGGCGGCGGGCTTGATCGTGCGTCGGCGCAGCGCGGGCGTCGTGCCGCTCAAGGCCGGTCAGGTGCTGGTGCTGGATACGCTAGGCGAGCTGCCGCGTTTTTACGCGGCGGCCGACGTTGCTTATGTGGGCGGGAGCCTGGTGCCGGTGGGTGGCCACAATCTGTTGGAGCCGGCGGCTCTCGGTGTGCCCGTCCTGTCCGGTCCGCATCTCGACAATGTGACGGACATCGCGGAACTCCTGCGCGCCGCCGGCGGGCTGACCGTCGTGCCCGATGCGCCGGCGCTTGGCCAGGCGTTCCTGTGGCTGGCGGCCAATCCGGTCACGCGCAAACACATCGGTCAGGCGGCGCAACAGAGCGTGATTGCCAACCGCGGCACGCTCGCCCGCACCATGAAATTGGTGGAAGAACATCTCGCCCGGTCGTGACCGGGCGCAGCGCATATCAGCCGCCGGCACCCAGGGGCGGCACCGAAGTTGCCGCCTCGGGAGCCAGACCCGTGGTGTTCAGGTCCGGGGTGGGCGCGGGCACCACGAGCAGCGCATTGAGCTGCTGCAGATCCTTGGGACTCAGGATGCCGGCCGCCTGCTTGAGCGTCAGCACGCTGATCAGATAATTGTCGCGGCTCTGGGCAAAACTGGTCTGGGCGGTGGCCAGATTCTGCACCGCCAGCAACACGTTCACGATGGTCTGGGTGCCAACGCGCAAACCGGTCTCGGTGGCCTGCAAGGACGTCTGGTTGGATTTCACCGATTGACGCAAGGCCTGCACCTGGGAGATGCCGGTGAGCACGCCCAGATACGCGGTGCGCGCCTGCTGCACCGTCTGGCGCGTTACCAGTTGAGCCTGATCCTGCGCGGCGTCGTATTGGTGCTGCGCCTGGGTCACCTGCGCGGTCACGCCGCCGCCCGAGAACAGCGGCATGCTGAAATTCAGCATGAGCTGCTTCTGGTTGGTCTGGAAGGTGTTGAAGATCGTGCCGGTGGCGTTGTCGCGCCCGTAACTTGCGGTCAGGCCCAGAGTCGGGAAATGGCCGGCGCGCTTGATGGAGACCGTGCGGGCGGCGACTTCGGCCGCGGCCTGTGCCGCCATGAGGTTAGGGTTCTGTTTGAGCGCCGTGTCCACCCATTGCTGCGCGTTGGTGGGATCCGGGCTGTGCAACGGCATGTCGGGCGCCGGCTCCTGCAGTTCGCCGACCGGTTCTCCGGTGATGGCGCGCAATGATTCCTCGGCGTTGATGGCCTGCTGGTGAGCGCCGATTTCGTTGGCCACCGATTGATCGTAGGCGGCCTGCGCCTGTTCCACGTTGGTGATGGCCACGGTGCCCACTTTATATTGGGCTTTGGCCTGTTCCAGTTGCTTGCCGTTAGCCTCGGTGGCCGCATGGTCGGCAGACAGGGTGTCGCGCGCGGTGATCACGTTGAAGTAGGCGGTCGCGGTGCGCACGATCAGGTCCTGTTGTGCGGCCAGGTACTGGGCTTCGGCCTGCGCCACGGAGGCGTCCGCCTGCTTGATGTTTTCCCATGCCGCCCAGTTGAAGATCGGCTGGGTCAGTTGCAGGCCATATTGGGTATCGCGGCCCGGCGTGCTGTTATAGACGTTGCCGAGGATCGGCTGGCCGGTCGGCGTGGTGCCCGTTTGGTTGAGCGAGGTGCCGTAAGTTGTTGACCAGGACTTCGAGGCGTTCAGGCTCAGGTTCGGCAGATAGCCGGCGCGCGCGATGGGCTTGTTCTCGAGCGTGGCCTGGTAGTTGGCGTCGGCCTGCTGGAAAGTGGGATCGTTCTTGAGTGCGAGCTGATAGACGTCCCACAGGTCCGCGCCGCGCGCCTGCGCGGCGGCGGCGAATCCGGCCACCGCGAGGATGACCACTAAACTGCGTACTGCGTTCACCTGAACTCCTGTCCCGTAGGTGTATTAGTTAGATATAACACTTAAACCCTGGGCGGCGCAATGGGCGCCGGCAACACTGCAAAATTTTTCCCACGCACCAGGTGCGCACACGGCCGGTGCCGCCACTCAGTAGCGCGCCATCTGCGGCGCAAGCTCGGTCGCCCACGCCTCGATGCCGCCGGCCAGATTGATGACTTGGCTGAAACCGCGCGCCTGCAGGAACGCGGCTACCTGCTGGCTGCGGTTGCCATGATGGCAGAGCACCACATAGGTCTGCTGCGGATCCAGTTCCGCCAGCCGCTCGCGCAGCTCGTCCATGGGAATGTGCTGGCAATCGGGCAGATGCACGCGTTCATATTCCCAGGGTTCGCGCACGTCCAGCAGTTTCAGCGCCGCGCCGGGTTTCGACTGCAACTCCATCACTTCACGCGGCGTCAACGAGCGCACCGGCACCTGCGTGCCCTCAGAAATGGAAAGCCGCAGGCGCGGGCGCATTCACCAGCGGCGGCAGTGAAGTTTCGAACAGGCTTTCATGCGCCCAGGCGGTTTCCGTCACGCGCGTGATCAACAAGGCTTCCATGACCGGCGGCTGGCCGGCAATGACAAACAGGCGGCCGCCCACATTCAGGCGCTCGGCGTAGCGTGCGTCATAGGCCGGCAGTGAACCGGTGACTGCAATCAGATCGAAACGCCGGGGTATGCCGTCCAGTCGCGTGGCGTCACGGGTTTCCAGGGTCGCGTTGCGGATGCCGAGATCCACAAGCAGCCGGCCGGCCCCGGCGGTGAAGTCCGCATGCATGTCCAGGCTCAGCACCTCGCCCGCCAGTCTGGCAAGACAGGCCGTTACGAAACCGCTGCCGGTGCCGATCTCGAGCACGCTCTCGTCGGCTTGCGGGTCGAGCGCCTGCAACAACCGGCCTTCCACCTTGGGTGCCATCATCACCTCGCCGTATGCCAGGGGAATCTGCGTGTCCGCATACGCCAGCCGGCGGTAGGCGGGCGGCACGAATTGATCGCGCGGCAACACGTCCAGCAGATCGAGCACCCGCAGGTCCAGCACGTCCCAGGCGCGTACCTGCTGCTTGACCATTTGCGCGCGCGCGAGTTCAGTATCCATGAGGTTTCCCGCGAAAAATAGGCTAAAAGGGCCGCCAAGCGTAAGGACTTCGGCCAAGCTTGGCAAGGCGCGGCCGTATGTCCGAATATGTGCCAACGCCTGCCGAGTCTGCGGGCAACTTTAGTGGACGGGCGCGGCAACTGCTACCGGATTGTGATGAAGCGTGGCCGGCATGGGGCGAGCCGCGGGTTCCGGCGCAGCGGCGGGCGTCCTTTACGATCCAATGGTGTGACAATTGTCAGGTTGCGTGGCAGCCGGATAAAGCGAGGCGCGAGTGTCCACTGACGGCGGGGGTCCCAGGATGCGCTACGTGGCGTATGTCGTCCTCGGCTGGATCATCCTGTCGCTGCTGTGCACGCCGGGGTTTTACCTGCAGAGCGCGGCGGCCGGAGAGACGCCGTATGTGGACACCGCGTTCGGCGCCGCGTTTGTGGCCAGCTTGGGCTGGGCGGTGTGTGCCTTCCTGCTGCTGGTGTTCAGCGCCTGGCTGAACCGCCGCCGCTTGCACGGTGTCGCCTGGCTCGCAACCCATCTGGCCTTCGGCGTGGCGCTGGTACTGGTACTGCTGCTGTTGATGCGCTGGTGGAGCTGGCCGGTGCTGGGACTCGCGGACGTGTTGCAGATTCCGGATTTATCCGCGGCGCTGGCTGCCGGCTGGCCGCGCGGCCTCGCGCTGTACGCCGCGCTCTGGTGCGTGTGCCAGATCGGGTGGGCGTGGCGCCGCTACCTGCTCCTCAAGGCGCAACTGGTAAGCGCCGAACTGCGCCGGCTGCGCACCCAGCTCAATCCGCATTTCCTGTTCAATACACTGAATGCGATTTCCGAACTTGGCTATACGGATCCCGAAGCTGCGGACCGCACCATCACCCAGTTGAGCGGACTGTTGCGCAAGTCGCTGGATGATAGCCATCAGCAGGAAATCGCCTTGCGCGACGAGCTGGATTTCCTGCGCCGCTATCTCGACATCCAGCAAACCCTGCAGCGCGGGCGGCTGCAGATCCAGTTCGACGTTGCCGACAACGCATTGAATGCGCGCGTGCCGGGCATGATCCTGCAGCCGCTGGTGGAAAATGCCGTGACCCACGGCATCGGCCGCAGCAACAGCGGCGGCAGTATCCGGTTGCGCGCGCAGCGCGAGGACGAGCGCCTGGTGATCGAAATCGAGGACAATGGCTGGGGCCTGGTGATCGCTGCGCCGCGCGGTGGCCGCGAGGGCATCGGCATCGGCAACACACGCGCGCGCCTGAGCTATCTTTATGGAGAACTGGCCGGTCTGGAGTTGCAAAGCAAACCGGGCGAAGGCCTGACCGCACGCCTTTACATTCCTTTCCACGAGGCCTATGCCTTCGATGAAGATCCGCACGCTGATCGTTGACGATATGCCGCTGTCGCGCGAGCGCACCCGCCGTTATCTCGCCGAGGTCGCGGACGTGGAGATCGTGGGCGAGTGCGCGGACGGCGAGCAGACGCTCGCGGCCATAGACACGCTCGCGCCGGATTTGCTGCTGCTGGACGTGCAGATGCCGGGCATGACCGGCTTGGCCTTGCTGGAAAAAATCCCCGCGCAACGCCGCCCGGCGGTGGTGTTCGTGACCGCATTCGACGAATTCGCGGTGCCGGCGTTCGCGGCGCACGCCGTGGATTTCCTGCTTAAGCCCTTTGATCGCGAGCGCCTGGCGCAGGTATTGCAGCGCGTGCGGGCGTATCTCGCCGAACACCAAATGCAACCCCGGGCTGCAGCTGCGCCCGCGTCATCGGCCGACAGCGCATCGGCACCGGCCTTTTTGAGCCGCATCGCGGTCAAATCCGTGGGCCGCACACTGTTCGTGAACGCCGAGAGCGTGGACTGGCTGGAGACCGCCGGCAATTATGTGTGCCTGCACGCCGGCAAAGACACCCACGTGGTGCGTGAAACCATGAATCAGCTCGAAACCCAGCTCGATCCCGCGAAGTTCGTGCGCATCCATCGTTCCACCATGGTGCGCATCGAGGCCATCCGCGAGATTCAGCCGTTGTTCAACGGTGACCGTGTGGTGATCCTGCACGACGGCGCCAAATTGACCATGAGCCGTTCCTACCGTGAAAAAGCCCGCGCCGCCCTGGGTGCGGTGTGATAACTCCGCAGCCGGTCCGTTCCAGCCCGGCATTCCGTCCCACCCCAGCCACGAACCAGGAGGTGACAACGTGAGTACGATGCTACAGCCCAGCCGTGTGTTGTTTGCCGCAGCCATGATTGCCTTGGGCATCACGGGCCTCGTCAACGGTGATTTTGCGCTCGGGTGGCAGCAGGTTCCGATTCATCACCTGCCAGCACGCGCGATCATTGCGTATGCCTGCGCCATCATCGAACTAGCGATGGGCATCGGCCTGTTGTTCAGATGCACCCTGACGCCGACGTGCCGTGTGCTGTTCCCGTACATGGTGCTGTGGTTGGTGCTGCTGGAAATTGAGAACGTGATCCACGCGCCGCTGGATGCGGGCGCCTGGGGCAGCGGCGGCGAAATCACGATCATCACGGCCGGAGCGTGGTGTCTGTTCGCCATGCATGCGGGGACGCGAGGCTTCGGTTTCGCGGCCGGATCGAGGGGCACTCGCGGCGCGCGCTGGTTGCTCGTCGTCGCGCTGCCCATGATCGGCGTCGAGGTCATCGTGGATGCGGTGAAGGCCGGAGACAAGGTCATGCAACCGTGGTTACAGTGGCTGCCTGACCCGATGGCCTGGGCCTGCCTGACTGGCGTCGGCAGTATCGCGACGTGTCTGGCGTTGCTGTTCGGGGTCTGGCCGCGGTTGGCAGCGACGATGGAAGCCATCATGCTGGGCATCATCGCCGTCGCCTACTGGGCGCCTGATCTTTATACCGGCCGGACGGCAACCACCGCATTCATCATTTCGTTCCTGATTGCCGCTGGCGTTTGGCTCGTGGCCGACACCTATCGCGACGTGCCGTGGTTGGCCACCCGGCGGCCGGTCTGGACGGCATGATGCAATACATCGTTGCCGAAGGGGGATCCGTTGTTGCATCTGCTTGGGTGAACCCGCACTTCGTCCCATGCCGGCCACGGTTCGTCACAATTCGATTGTGAGACTTGCCGTACCTATCTAGATTCAGCGCCATGTTTATACGAGGCCGCTGCCCTTGGACAAGAAAGACGCGTTGAATGCCCTGAAAATTGACCGGGATGCGGAACCGGTTCCCGGCCGCCGCCGCCGCGGCTGGCTGGTCGGCTGGTTGATCGCCGCGGCGGCCGTGGTGATTGCCGTGGTGCTCACCTGGTGGTTTTCGCAGCCGCACGCCGTGCCGGTGCAGACCCAGACGGTGGCGGTGCAAGGCGGTGATTCCAGCGCCGGCAGCATCCTCAACGCATCCGGCTACGTGGTCGCCGAGCAGCAAGCTACGGTGTCTTCACAGATCACCGGCATGATTACCGATGTGTATGCGCAGGAAGGCATGCGCGTGAAGCAGGGCGAGGTGCTGGCGCGACTCGATGACCGTGGAGCACGCGCCGCGCTGGCCGCCGCCCAGAGCCTGCTGCGTGCCGATCAGGCGCTGGTGGAGCAAAGCCGGGCGCAGTTGCTCAAGGACCGGCAGAATCTCACGCGCACCAGGACGCTTGCCAGACAACATTTGATGAGCCAGGCGGATCTGGACAATGCCAAGGCGGCGGTGGACATGGACAAGGCCGCGCTGGCGCACACCGAAGGCCAGGTCAAGGTGGATCAGGACAACCTGCAGGCGGCCCAGATCGGCCTGAGTTACACCGTGATTCGCGCGCCGTTCAACGGTGTGGTCACCGAGAAATACGCGCATCCCGGCGAGATGATCTCGCCCGCCGCCGTCGGCGGCTTCACTCAGACCGGCATCTGCACGCTCGTGGACATGCAGTCCCTCGAGATCGACGTGGACGTGAACGAGGCCTACATCCAGCGCGTGCACAACAACATGCGCGTGGATGCGGTGCTCGATGCCTATCCCAACTGGCACATTCCCGCGCACGTCATCAGCGTGGTGCCGACCGCCAACAAGGAAAAGGCCACGGTCAAGGTGCGCATCGCCTTCGACAAGCTCGATCCACGCATCCTGCCGCAGATGGGCGTGCAGGTGTGGTTCTATGCCGAGCCCAACACCAAGGCGCAGGTGCAGACCGCCACGATTTCCATCCCGCAGACCGCGGTGCACGGCAGCGGCGCCGGTCAATACGTGTACCTGGTGGTAAGCGGCAGGGTGAAGCAACAGAGCGTGAAAACCCTGCCCGGCGCGAACGGCCAGGTGACGGTGGTTTCCGGCCTGAACGGCGGGGAAACCCTGGTGACGGCGGCGCCTTCCACGTTGCACGCCGGCGAGGCCGTGCGTGTGGCGTCGCAGTGAATCGTCATGAGTACGGAAGCGCGCCATGGCATGGTGCTGACGCTGGGCATCGCGATCGCATGGTATTGTCTGCCGGTGCTGTGCTTTCCGCGGATATCGCAGATGCTGCATCACACCGGGCAGTTTTTGCAGCAGGCAGAACTCCACCCCGAGCAGACCCTGGTGTACCTGCTTTTGAAGTTTGAACCTTTGGGCGATGTTTTCAGGAGAACGCTATGAACGCAGCGGTGGCTGGCAAGAAAGTAGGATCCGAAACGGTGGTGAGCCTGCGCGGCGTCACCAAGCTCTACAAGCGCGGTTCCGAAACCGTCGAGGTGCTGAAGCGCCTGGATCTCGAAGTACCGCGCGGCGATTTCCTCGCGCTCATGGGGCCGTCCGGCTCGGGCAAGACCACGCTCATGAACCTGCTGGGTGGCCTCGACCGACCGACCTCCGGCGAGGTGATCGTGGACGGTCAGGACATCGACAAATTGAGCGACAGCGCGCTTTCCGCCTGGCGCGCGCGTCACGTGGGTTTCGTGTTCCAGCTTTATCATCTGCTGCCGGTACTGACCGCCGAGCAGAACGTGGCGCTGCCGCTGATGCTCACGCATCTCGGCGCCGGCGAGCGCAAGAAACGCGCGCGCGCGGCGCTGACGCTGGTGGGTCTTGAAGAACGCGCCAAGCACAAGCCTGCGGAACTTTCCGGCGGCCAGGAACAGCGCGTCGGTATCGCGCGTGCCATCGTCACCGATCCCACGCTGCTGCTCTGCGACGAACCGACCGGCGATCTGGACCGCAAGGCCGGCGATGAAATCCTGGAGTTGCTGCAACTGCTGAACACCGAGCACGGCAAGACCATCATCATGGTCACCCACGATCCGCACGCGGCGGCGAAAGCGCAGCGCACGCTGTTCATGAACAAGGGCGTGCTGGGGCAGGAGCCCGAAGCATGAATGCCTTTACGCTGATCTGGGCCGCACTGAAACGTCACAAGGCGCGCACCATTTTTACCTGGCTCTCTGTGGTGGTCGCATTTATTCTGTTCAGTATCCTCGCGGCGGTGCGCTACGGCATGCTCGGCCAGTTGACCATCTCAACCGCGGAACGGCTGGATACCTACGCCAAGGTTTCGCAAGGCACTCCGCTGCCATTGAGTTACTTCGACAAAATCATTGCCGTGCCGGGTGTTACGGCCGTGGTTTACTTCACGGGTTTCCAAGGCTACTTCCAGGACCAGAAAAATACCGTTCGGGCTGTATTCACCAATCCCCAGCAGCTTTTCAAGGTGTACCAGGAATTCAGTACACCGCCAGCCGAGATGCAGGCCTGGCTGGCGGACCGTCAAGGTGCGGTGGCCGGTCCATTGTTGGCCAAGCGCATGGGCTGGAAAGTGGGCGACACCATTCCCGTGCAGGGTGGCCCGATGCAAAAGGACGGCAGCACCACCTGGTATTTCCATCTGCGCGGCGTTTACCACACCGATTTGCCTACCGCCTACCAGAGCTTTTTCGTGGCCCATTATCAGTACTACAACCAGGGCGTAGCCACGCAATATCAGAATCTCGTGGGCCAATATAGCGAGCGTGTGGATGACCCGAGGAATTCCGACAGAATCGCTCAGGCCATAGACAAATTGTTTGAAAATGGCTCGCCTCAAACGCTGACCCAGAGCCAGGTTTCGGAAGCCGTGAGTTTTATCCGCCAGTTTGGCAACATCACGGCTATGGTGATTTCCGTCGGCATTGCGGTGTTTTTCAGCCTGCTGTTGATTGTCGGTAACACCCTGGCGCAGTCGGTGCGCGATCGCACCTCGGAATTCGCCATGTTCCGGGCGTTGGGTTTCAAGCGCGGCTGGGTCATTTTGCTGGTATTCCAGGAATCGCTGCTGTTGATCGTGTCCGGCGGCATTCTGGGGCTGATTCTGGGTTACTTGGCGACACGCATGCTTTATCCGGGCGTCGGCAATTTGCTGCAAACTTTCGGCATGACTTGGAATGCGGCCGGCGCCGGAATTCTGCTGAGCATCATCTTCGGAATTTTGGCGGCACTGGTGCCGATGCAGCGGATTACCCAACTGCAAGTGGCCGACGCTTTGAGGGGGGGATGACAATGGCAAACCAGACTCTTGCGGTCACGGGCTGGAATTTTCGCAGCCTTGGTGCGCGCCTGAAGCCGTCAATCGTGGCGGTAGCCGGATTTTTTGCGGTGGTAGTGGTGTTCGTGGCGGTATTGTCCATCCGTCAGGGTTTCGCGAGCGTGATGCTGAACAGCGGTTCACCGGATGTGGCTTACGTCAATGGCAACAACAGTAATCTCGACAACAACGCGCTTAACGTCATCGGCCAGGCACCGGGTGTGGCGCACGCAGCCAGCGGCCCGCTGGTGGCGGGCGTCATGGGAACCACCGCGCAGATTCCGTTGCGCGCCAGCGGTACGCTCGGCAGCGTCAACATGCGCGGCGTGCCGCCGAACATTACAGGCGTGTGGCCGGATTTCAAGATTATCCAGGGCCGCATGTTCAAGACCGGCGTGGATGAGATCGTCGTCGGCCGGCAGGCGGAACGCATGTTCCCCGGCCTCGCCATCGGCGACACCTTCGACTGGAACCATCATCACTGGAAAGTGGTCGGCATTTTCTCCAAGGGCGGCGGCATCCGTGAATCGGAAATCTGGACCGACATCAATCAATTGCAGGCGGCCTACAATGCCACCAACAGCTATACCATCGTCTACGTGCGCCTGACTTCGCCCGATGCCTTCCCGGCATTCAAGAAATGGGTGGAGAGCAATCCGCAGTTGAACGTTACGGCGACGCGCGAGGATGTGAGCTGGCAGCAGAATGCGAATGGCTTGGATAAACCTATCGCCCTGATCGGTGGGCTGGTCACATTGCTCATGGCTATCGGCGCGATTTTCGGCGCGCTCAATATCATGTATGCCAACGTCGCGAGCCGCATGCAGGATATCGCCACGCTTCGGGCGCTCGGGTTTGCGCGCCTGCCGATTCTGTTCGCGGTGGTTTTTGAGGGCGTAGTATTGGGTCTAGTCGGTGGAATCGCCGCAGCGATCATCGCCTATCTGGTCTTCAATGGTTACCAGACCAGTACCAATACCAATGGCGCCATGATGGCGTTCAGTTTTGCCGTAACCCCGGCGCTGATTATCACCGCATTGGTTCTTGCCATCATCATGGGCTTCATCGGCGGCCTGTTCCCCGCGATCCGTGCCGCGCGCCTGCCGGTGGCGCAGGCTTTGCGGGAAACCTGAAGCACTGAACCGGGGTCTTCCCCGAGTCCCTGCGTGTCCATCTGAGCAGGGGATCGGGCCGCCGGCACCGCAGGGCCTCTCTCGCGGCCTTTAGTTCGCGCGCAGACAAAATTCTGCCCTGCGGACCGGCATGCGAAATATTTCGCAGGCTGGAGCGCAAGTCCCCGACAGTCGCCGTGTTTCCACCGTCGGTCTGATGAGACGCGGCCGCGTGAATTTCAGTGGCATCCTAGTTATAATGCCTTCGCCCAGGTTTTTTCCCTTCAAGAACAAGAATCCCTGGATTTAGCGGAGGCGCCTCTGAAACCCTGAGAGTAGGGTTGAAGAGGTGTACGGCCGGCGCGCGTGCGCATTGGCTTGCGGTGAAGTGCGTGCCACGTGCAGCGTGACAGGCAGCGGATGTCCGGATATGGTGACGGAGAGTGAATTGATGAGAGCGAAGCTGATTGCGGCGGTGGCGAGCGTGGCCCTGTTCTTTGGTGTCGGAGCGCATGCAGCCGTGCTCAACGGTCCGGGCATGCAGATGCTGGGAATGGAAAACTACGCGGGCGCACGCGCGTATTTCGAATCCACGCTGCAGCAGAATCCTCGCGACGCCGATGCCGCCGCCGGCATGGCCTTGCTCAGCCTCGCGCAGGATCAGAACAAAGCGGGAGTGGACTGGGCGCAGAAAGCCATAGCCATGGCGCCCGCCGACGCGCTCTATCACATGCTGCTGGGTGTGGCGTACGGCCAGTACGTGCACGACGTAGGCATCTTCAGCCAGCTTGGCGTCGCATACAAAGTCCGTGACGCGTTCCAGCAGGCGGTGCAGCTTGATCCGCAGGATGCGCGTGCGCGCGCCGGTCTCGCCAAGTATTACATCCTGGCGCCGGGCATCGCCGGCGGCAGTTTTCAGAAAGCCGACGAACAACTGACTGCGCTCGACAGAATAGATCCCGTGCAGGCGGCGGCGGTGCGTGCCACCTGGGCGGAGCACGACAAGCAGCATGCACAGGCCGAAGCGGACCTGCGTACCGCCGCCAAGCTCGACAAGACCGGCGACGGGGATTACTGGCTCGGACAGTTTCTGGTGCAGCAGGATCGCTATGCGGAGGCGATCGCGGTGTTCGAAGACGGTATCAACCGGAACTCCGCCAACAGCTCCAACTATTACGGTGTGGGCCAGGCCGCGGCGCTCGGCAAGATTGACGTGCCGAAGGGCATCCAGAATCTGCAGAAATTCCTGACCATGCCGCACGACTGGCTGCCCGGCAC
>DATEJV010000139.1:0-3182 GCA_035277745.1 Gammaproteobacteria bacterium
GCGCTCAACGCCGCCGGCGCCATATCGGTCACCTGCCGTGACGCCGCCAACTATCCGCTCTACGAACCCGATCCGCTGCACCCACCCCTCTGGCCGCACACGCAATTGAGTGCGCTGTTTCCATCCGATGCTGATGCGGACGCACTGCGCGCGGTACTTGCCGCGGCGCTCGGCAGGTTGCCGCCGCACCGCTTCGCGCAACTCGCGGATCGCGATTGGGAGCGCGAATGGCTCAGGGATTTCAAACCGATGCGCTTTGGCCGGCGGCTGTGGATCGTGCCAAGCGCCTATGCGCCGCCCGACCCCCGCGCCGTCAATGTCCGGCTCGACCCGGGCCTGGCGTTCGGCACCGGCACCCACCCCACCACCGCGCAGTGTCTCGAATGGCTGGACACGGCGGCGCTCGCCGGAAAATCCGTGCTGGATTACGGCTGCGGCTCGGGCATCTTGGCAATCGCTGCCGTCCTGCTCGGCGCCGCGCGCGTCCGTGCAGTGGATACTGATCCGCAGGCGCTCATGGCGACACGCGAAAATGCCTGCCGCAACCGCGTGGATGCGCACATTGAAATCGGCCCGCCGGAAAACCTGCCGGCGGCGCCCGTGGACGTGGTGCTCGCCAACATCCTGGCTGCGCCCCTGATCGAACTGGCGCCGCGGCTTGCGGCAAGTGTCAAGGCAGGCGGAGAGTTGGTGCTTTCCGGTATCCTTTCAGACCAGGACCGCGCAGTGCGCGCCGCCTACGCGCCTTGGTTCCGGTTCGGTCCCGGGGCGCAACGCGAAGGATGGCGGCGGTTGGATGCGCACCGCAAACCAGAGAGTCATTGATGTTTACAACCTGCACGGCCTGTGGCACCCAGTTCCGCGTCAATACCGCACAGTTGCGCGCGGTGCACGGGCTGGTGCGCTGCAGCCGCTGCCAAAGCGTGTTCGATGCCTTTGAAACCCTGCGCGAGGCTTCCGAGGTTGCACCGGAGGTAACCGAAACTGACGCTCCGGTTTACACGATTGAGCCGTCGGCAGATACCTCGCCCCCGAGAATCGAAGACCTCGAGCCGATTGCTATCGAGCCCGCCAGTCCCGCACCGCCGGTGCCGGACCTGAAAATCACAGTCAACGGCAAGGAATCCGCTCCGCCGATGGACGATCTGTTCGCGGATTTGTGGGGCGAGCCCGCGGCCACCAAACCGGCCGCACCCGCGTCTGAACCGTCACCGACGCAGGCATCCCTGCTCATCGAGGATCACATTCCCAAGCCTCCGGAACTCGCACGTGACCAGGCGCTGTACCGCGACACGCAACTGCCGCCGAGCGAACCGCGCGTGGCACCCGCGCCGCGCCGGCGTTTCGCCCTCAGCGGCTGGGGAGTGGGCGCGGCCGTATTGCTCGTGCTGCTCGCCCTCCAGCTGATCAACGCCAACCGCTTGGCATTGAGCGCAACCGCCGTGATTGGCCCCTCGCTGGGCGCGGTGTACAGTGCCTTGGGACATCCGTTGCAGGCGGCTCCGCAGCCGAGCTCCTGGGTAATCAGCAACATCAATGTAACTTCCGACCCGGAGACGCCCGGCGCCCTGTCCATTACCGGCAACCTGCAGAATCACGCGGACTTCGCGCAGGCGTGGCCGCTGTTGCGCGTGGAACTCACCGATCGCTACGGCGACGCGCTGCGCGCACGGGATTTCACCGCCAGCGAGTATCTGCCCGCGAACCGGCCCGCCACCTGGCTGGGCAGCGGCATGGCCACGCATTTCCGCATTGACGTGGTGGACCCGGGACCGGACGCCGTGGGCTTTCAGGTGCAGGCCTGCCTGAACACGGATAACCAGCGCCAATGCGGCCGCAGTGCGGGCGCAAGCTGATCCTCAAGGAACCGCGCCTGTCCGCGCGACAAATTGCGCAAATCCCCGCTGCCTGTGCGGGCACCCGCGCGGCGTGTTCGCATAGAACGTGGTGCGGAAAATTTCAAGTTTGACACCCCGGGGTTTGCCGTTATCATCCGACCCCTAATTCCCGCGTTCACCAAATCCACGCACGCATGCGTATAGGGCCGTATTTTTTGCGCAACTCCGTGCTGCTGGCGCCGATGGCGGGCGTGACTGACCGCCCGTTCCGCCAGTTGTGCACGCGCCTGGGAGCGGGCCTGGCGGTTTCCGAAATGCTGACCGCGCAAGTCGCGCTCTACGACAGCCTGAAAAGCCGCCGCAGGCGCGATCATGAAGGCGAGGCCGAGCCGCGCAGCGTGCAAATCGCAGGCGGCGAACCCCGCATGCTGGTCGAAGCCGCGCGCCGCAACGCCGATGAGGGCGCGCAGATCATTGACATCAACATGGGCTGCCCGGCGAAGAAAGTGTGCAACCGCGCGGCCGGTTCGGCGTTGTTGCAGGACGAAACGCTGGTCGGACAGATTCTCGATGCGGTGGTCAACGCGGTGCACGTGCCGGTAACGCTCAAGATTCGCACCGGCTGGGACTGCGAACACAAGAACGGCGTGCGCATTGCGAAAATCGCCGAACAGGCCGGCATCTGCGCGCTGGTGGTGCACGGCCGCACGCGCGCCGATCTGTACGGCGGCGAGGCCGAGTACGAAACCATCCGCGCCATCAAGGCGGCAGTCGGCATTCCGGTGATCGCCAACGGCGACGTGGACTCTCCGGAAAAAGCCCAGGCGGTGCTCGCGCACACCGGTGCCGACGCCATCATGATCGGGCGCGCCGCCCAGGGACGGCCATGGATCTTCCGCGAGGTTGTGCATTATCTGGAAACCGGCCGGAAACCGCCGGCGCCCGAGCCCGCCGAGATTGCGGCCATCATGCTGGCGCATCTGGATAATTTGTACGCTTTTTACGGCGAGTTCACCGGTGTGCGCATGGCGCGCAAGCACATCGGCTGGTATCTGAAGACCGTGCCACACGCGGCCGGCCTGCGCGAGCAGCTGATGCGCGTGGAAAGCACACGCGCACAGCGTGCCTTGATCTGTGATCTGTTTGGGGACAACAACAACGAACTGGAGTTGGCGGCATGAACAACAAAGCCACGGCGCAACGCTTCGAAGTGGTCGAGGGCGGCGCCCCGGGCCTGCCCGCCTCGCATTGCCTGCGGGACTACGCCGAAAAGACCCTGCGACGCTATTTCAGCGATCTCGACGGCCATGACCCCACGAACCTGTACGACTTCGTGCTGGCCGA
>DATEJV010000140.1:0-2732 GCA_035277745.1 Gammaproteobacteria bacterium
CACGCGGAGCGCCACGGCGCGGCGCGCAACGCCCGCGGTGCATCCCAGGCGCTGGTGGTACTGGCGCTCGGCAAACTGGGTGCCGGTGAACTCAACTTTTCATCCGACGTGGATTTGATGTTTGCCTATCCCGAACACGGCACGAGCGACGGCGCGAAACCGCTCGACAACGACGAGTATTTCCTGCGCCTCGGCCAGCGCCTCAAGCGCGTGCTGGATGAGCCGACCGCCGACGGTTTCGTGTTCCGCGTGGACCTGCGCCTGCGCCCCTTCGGTGAAGCCGGGCCGCTCGCCATGAGCTTTGATGCCATGGAGACCTATTACCAGAACCATGGCCGCGACTGGGAGCGCTACGCGATCATCAAGCTGCGGCCCTGCGCCGGCGATGTCAAAGCGGGTGCGCAACTTCTGGAGCGGCTGCGGCCCTTCGTGTACCGCCGTTATCTGGATTTCAACGCCTTCGAGTCCTTGCGCGAGATGAAGCAGCTGATCCGCCAGGACGTCGCGCGCCGCGGACTCGAAGACAACATCAAGCTCGGACCCGGGGGCATCCGCGAGATCGAGTTCATCGCACAGGTGTTCCAGCTGATCCGCGGCGGGCGCGAGCCGCCGCTGCGCGCGCGCGCGGTGCTGCCGGTGCTGCGGCATCTGGGCGCGGAAAATTATCTCAAGCCGCAGGAAGCCGCGGATCTGGCCGCGGCTTATGCATTCCTGCGGCGTGTGGAAAACCGCCTGCAGGAATGGCACGACCAGCAGACCCACGAGTTGCCGCGCGATGCCGAGGGCCGCGTGCGCATCGCCTGGTCCATGAACTGCGCCGAATGGAATGAATTTGCCGCGGCACTCGCCGCGCACCGCCGGCACGTGCAGCAGGTGTTCGACGCCGTGGTGGTGATGCCGCGCGCGCTGCGCGAGCAGCAGCACCGGGACTCGCCGTATGCCGCCTTGTGGCCGGGTACGCTCGCCCGGGAAGATGCGGTCACGCGGCTGGAAAGCGCCGGGTACGCCGAGGCCGGTGCTGTCGCCGATGAATTGAGCGCGCTGCGCAACAGCGGATTCGTGAGCGGGCTCGGCACGCGCGGCCGCCAGCGGCTGGACGAACTCATGCCGCGGTTGCTGGAAACGGCCGCGGCCACGTCTTTACCCACGGCAACATTCCGGCGGCTGCTGCACGTGGTCGAGGCCATCGGCAAGCGTTCCGCGTATCTGGCGCTGCTGGTGGAGCGGCCCACGGCGCTGCAACATCTGGCGCGGCTGGTGGCCGGCAGCCGCTGGCTCGCCGACCTCGTCGCGCGCTCGCCGCTGCTGCTCGACGAGATGATTGATCCGCGCATCTTCAGCGAATTTCCGACGCAGGAATCGCTGCAACACGAGCTGGAGACCGCGTTCGCGGATGTCCCTGCGGATGACCTGGAAGCGCAGATGGATACGCTGCGCCAGTTCCAGCAGGCCGCGGTAGTGCGCGTGGCCGCGGCGGACCTGGCCGGCCAGGCGCCGCTCATGAAGGTCAGCGATTTCCTCACCTGGATCGCCGAGCAGGTGATACGCAAGGCGCTGGAAATCGCCTGGCGCCACATGCGCGCGCGCCACGGCGAGCCGCAGTGCATCGAGCGCGGGCGCCTGCGGCGCGCACGCTTCGGCGTGATTGCCTATGGCAAGCTCGGTGGTTGGGAGCTCGGCTACGGCTCGGACCTCGATCTGGTGTTCCTGCATGACAGCCGCAGCGGCGAGCAGCAATCGAACGGCGCGCGCGTGCTGGACAACGGCGAGTACTTCGCGCGCCTCGCGCAGCGCGTCATCAACGTGCTTTCCATACCCACGAGTTCAGGCGCCATGTATCAGGTGGACACGCGCCTGCGGCCGAGCGGTGCCGCCGGCCTGATCGTGAGTTCGCTCGACAGCTTCGCGCGCTATCAGCGCGCGCAGGCCTGGACCTGGGAACACCAGGCCCTGTTGCGCGCCCGGCCGGTCGCCGGCGACGGCGAGGTGAGCACGGCGTTTGCAGCGCTGCGCCGCGAGGTGCTCGGCAAACCGCGCGACGCGCACACGTTGCGCCAGGAAGTCGCGAAAATGCGGACGCGCATGCTGGGCGAGCATGCAGGCAGCACGACGGAGTTCGACCTCAAACAGGATACCGGCGGCCTCACGGATATCGAGTTCCTGGTGCAGTACTGGGTGCTGGCCAATGCGGACCAGCATCCCGCGTTGCTCGACTGGACCGACAACATCCGCAATCTGGAAGGGCTGGTGGCCGAAAGTGTAATTGCGGCAGAGACCGGCGAGTTTCTGACGGACACCTACAAGGCGTTTCGCCGCATCGTGCATCGCACGAGCCTTGAGGGCCGGCCGGCGCGTATCCCGGCGGCGGAAGCCGAACCGCGGCGCACGCGCGTGCGGGAACTGTGGGCCTCAACCATCGGGGCACTGCCCGACGAAGTGCCTGTGCAGCCTTGATATAATCACCGGCCTCGCACGCCACCCGGACGCCATCGTGAGCCAGCCCGCCGTCAAAGCTCGAAAACAGGCGACGCCCAACGCCGAGCGTCACTACGACATCACGCGCAAGGATTTGCCGCTGCACTGTCCCATGGAGGGCATGAGCCTGTGGAATTCCCACCCGCGGGTGTTCCTGGCGGTAGAGGCCAGCGGCAGCATCACGTGCCCATACTGCGGTGCGACGTACACGTTGATTGACTAAGAGCATCTCAAAATGAATGCACACGACAAATACG
>DATEJV010000141.1:0-13676 GCA_035277745.1 Gammaproteobacteria bacterium
CTGTAACTGGGTGCAGTAGTCCTCGATCTGCTCCAGCAACACGGGCGAGAAATTGACCACCGCGACCGCGCCCGGCTGGTTCTCCAGGTGCGCGGCCATGTCGGTGTAATCCTTGAGGCCGTGCAGATAACTCCACGGCGCCAGGCATTCGCCGGACACGGGCTCACGGTACTGGGGCTGGTGCATGTGCCAGCACAACACCACGCGCAGTTTGCGGTCAACGGACATCACGAGCCACGCCCGGCCCGACATGCATCGCTTTTTCGCGCACCGGCATTATCGTTTGCGCGTCCGGCGCACGGGCAACCACGGCTTGAGTGCACGCTCGGCCAGCACCGGCCAGTGGCGGTTGGCGGCCGGACTTGCGGGGCTCGGATGCGGCAGATAGGCGAGCGGCCAGCGTTCCCCCAGCAGCTGCTGCGCACGTTGTTCCGCGTAACGTCCGATGCCGATGACCGCCACGGGTTCCAGCAACTGCACCACCCGCGCCAGGGCGCGGTCGCACACGGCCGTGAGCGCCCGCGCTTCACGCCGGTTCAGATGCTGGGGCGTGAGATTGTGATTCGCATGCAGAAACAACAACGGGCAATAATTCCAGACGAAGAAACGTTCGAAAAAGCGCTCGGGTGCGCCGAAACGGCGCTGCGCCCACCCCCACAGGCGCGCGCCGCTGCCCTCGTGGCGGTGACAGGCCATCCCGAGTATCGGATATTTTGGGTGCTGCTCGGGCAAGGTACGCGCGAGCCGGGTTTCAATCCCGAACCAGGTGCGCACCATCACGGGATCACCGAACGGCACGCCGGTCTGCGCCATGCCCCAGGGTCCGGGATTCATCCCGAGCAGCAGTACGCGCCCGCGGCGGCCGCCAAAACGTTCCAGATATTCACGCTGCCCGCTCCAGGCGTAGCGCAGCGGGTTGTAGACGTGACTCGGCGTGCTCCACTGGAGTACTTCCGCCTCGCGCCTCAGCCGGCGCACGGTATTCAGCAACGCGGCCCGGGCCGTCACAGTTCTGTGCGTTGACATTCGATTGCTGTTCCCGATCACCCGGATGCACGCCTTGCCGCGCAGCGCAAGTCGCAGGTGCAAGTCTCTAGGCCGCCGCCATGCCGGTGCGCTGCGCGCAGCGCTGCGCAAGGTCGGCCAGCACGTTCATGTAACCGATGTAGGCATCGTAAGGCGAATCGTAGTGGCTGAAGTACTTGTGTACGTCGCCGTCCGTCCAGTACTTGGTGCACATGTAATAGGCGTGATCGCTGGTCAACAGCCGGCGCCAATCTTCCAGCAGGCGCGCGTCATCCGCCGCCGCGGCGCGCACCTTGGGCTCCAAGTCATACACGGCGCGCTGCGCGGCGCGCTGAATGCGGTTGCCGGTCCAGGCCGACGTATCTCGTTCAAGATCCGCCCACGACACCGGGTCGGGGAGCGCCACGGCCGCAGCGCCCGGAGGTACGCGCTCCAGTGCCTCGCTCGGCGTCACAAACCGCAACCCGCGCCGCGCCAGCACCGTCCCCGGCAGCGCGCGCATGAAATCGAAGATCCCGGTGCTTGCCCACTGATGCTCGCCGAAGGTCTCGTAGTCCATGAACAGCCCCAGCAGGCGCTCGCCGCTGCCGGATGCCGCCGTGTCCGCCAGCCACCGCACATAACGCTCCGCCGTGAGCGGCCACTCCCGCCAGCCGCGGTTTGAAAACCGGAACGCAATGTCGTCGCTCAAGCGGTAATGGCGCGCCAACGCCAACAGCGCGGGTGCCGCAGCGTACCGGCAGGGGCGCAGGACATCGGATTCGCGCAGCACGCGGTCCGCGCCTTCCATGCACATTCCGGCATAACCGAGCGCGGCCACCTGCCGGGCAATGGCATCGCTGACGATGAGCTCGGTGTTGCGGAATATCCCGCCGGGCACGCCGAGCAGCCGTTGACAGACATCCCGGTGCAGCGCGATCTGCGCCTTGAATTCCTGCGGGCTGTAAAGACCCGCGAGGCTGTGATGCGAGGTCTCGGACAGCAGTTCGACTGCGCCGGTCGCCATCAGCCGGCGGAAAGACGCGAGCGCATCCGGCGCATACGCCTGCATCTGCTGCAGTGCGGTCGCGCTCATCGAAAAGCTCACGCGGAAATCCGGCTGATAACGGCGGATCAGCTCTTCCAGCAGCGCGTTCATCGGCAGATAACACTTGTCCGCCACGCGCCGCATGATGCGGCTGTTGACCGCCGCGTCGAAGTAATCATGCCGATGGCCCACTTCCGCGTAACGGTAGGTGCGCAAGCGCCAGGGTTGATGCACCTGAAAGTAAAAACACAGATTAAGTGACATTGAATGACTCCTCAGGCCGCGGCCGCCGGCAGCGGCAGGCCGCACGCGCGCGCGTAGGTTTGCAGAACCCTGCGCGCCGAGGCTTGCCACGACAGTTGCGCGAGTTGCTCGCGCCCGGATTCCACCAGTTGCTGGCCGAGCACCGGCAGGCGCAGCAGCGCGAGAATCTGGTCGGCGAGTTTCTCGTGATCCCAGAAATCCACCTGCAGGCTGTGGCCGAGCACCTCGCGCACGCCGGACTGTTTGGACAGGATCACCGGTGTGCCGTTGCGCAACGCTTCCAGCGCCACCAGCCCGAAGGGTTCGGACACGCTGGACATGACCATTACCCGTGAGCGCGCCAGCAGCCGATCCACGGCGGCCGGTTGCAGAAAGCCGCGGAATTCGACGCGCCGCGCGATACCCAGAGTACGCGCGAGCGCGTGCAGCCCATCGGACATGTCGCCGCTGCCACACACCAGAAAACGCGCTTCGCGATTGAACTGCGCGACGCGCGCGGCGGCACGCAAAAAATGATCCGGACCTTTCTGGAACGTCAAACGCCCCAGGAACACCACCCACGGTGCGCGCCCGGCTGCGCCCTGAAAGTCGTCAGGCAAATCCAAGGTGGTTTCCGGTGCGTTGTACACCACGGTGATCTTCCCGCGTGGCACGCCATAACGGCTGACCAGCACGTTCGCGGTATAGCGGCTGACGGCAAATACGTGCGTGGCGCGCGTGCACGCCTCACGTTCGATGCCGGCGATATATGGATTGACCGCCTCGCCGCTGCGGTCGTACTCGGTGGAATGCACGTGCAGAAACACCGGCAGACGGCGCGGCGCGGCGGCGGCGAAGGCCGCCGGGAAACTCATCCAGTCGTTGGCATGCACCACATCGACCTCAAGCGCCCGAGCGAGGCGTGCGACCCGTATGGCAAAGCGCGCAACCTGCCGCCCGAGATCGTGACTGTAAAGCTGGACGGCGGGATCGCCCGGGTCACCGGCATCAACCGGGCCGCGTGCATCGCCTGCCGTCCGGGTCGCCGGCACCGGTCTTCCGCTGGGCCGCTGATATGGATACAAACGTGCGGGCAGCGCAAGAAACTTCAAGCCGGGCACGGCCTTTTTCCGTGACAAGGTCCGCGGTGATGCGCCCCGATGTCTGCCGAGCGCCAGCCAAGCGCCGACACCGCCCACCGTCAGAAACGACGCATCCTGGCTCAGCGGATAACGCGGCAATACGAACCGGACCTGCGCGCCGCACTCCGCCAGGCCACGCGCCAGCCCCTGGCTGGCCTTGCCCAGACCGCCGGCAAACAGCGGCGGGTATTCCCAGCCGAGCATGAGGATCCGTGGACGTCTTGCGCCAAACACACTAGCTCCTTGAACCCCGACAAATTGCAGGCGCCGGACTGTACGCAAATCACAGTCGCCCAGGCGCCTGCCGCGCTGCCGTGGTGAGCCCAACATACCCGGCATCGGCGGGCATCCTTGCGTTCCGCTCTCAAATGCAGCCGATGCCGCGCGGGCAGCGGCACTACCTGGTTATCCTGCCGTCACCGCCGCGAGCCGTGCCGCCGCCGCGGCATCCAGCCACCAGATCAATTGCCCGGCCGCCGGGGCCAGGTATTGCGCCGGCAATACCTCCGGTTCGAACCGCCCTTCCAACACGCGCTGTGCAATCCCGGCCTTGGCCGCCCCGCAGACGAGCACCCAGATCTGATCCGCGGCGTTCAGAATGGGGCGCGTGAAGGTGAGACGCCATTCCTGCTGGGCTTCGATGTACTGCGGCACCACGCTGCGCAGGAATTCGCGCAAGGCCGCGGTGCCGGGAAACAGGGACGCGGTGTGGCCGTTCTCGCCCAGTCCGAGCAGGATCAAATCGAAGCGCGGCACGCTTACCGTCCGGAACGCGGCCGCAAGCTCCTGCCGATAACTCAAGGCTGCGAGCGCCGGATCATCCTCGCCGCGCATGCGGTGCAACTGCGCCGCCGGCAGCGGCACGTGCCGCAACAACGCGTCGGCAGCCATGTGGAAATTGCTGCGTGCGTCATCCGGCGGTACGCAGCGCTCGTCGCTGAAAAACACTTCGGTGTGCGTCCAGTCCACGCGCGCAACGAACTCCCGAGTAGCCAGCAGTTCATACAACGGCTTGGGCGTGCTGCCACCAGCAAGCGCCACGCGGAATCGGCCGTGCGTGCGCATGGCATCCGTCGCAAGCTCAACGAATCGCTGCGCGACGGCGCGGTAAAAATCCGCGCCATCCACGACACGGCGCTGCGACGCGGACTTCATCATGCCGTTCACAACTTGTCGTGGCCCGGTATTGCGCGGTCGACCCGCACCTGCCAGTCATGCTGTTCCCAGCCCCGCGGTCCGAAGAACCGGCGCGTAAATTCAATGCTCTGCCTGGCGGCGAAACTTCCGGGATCGAGCTGCACCGCGTGCATACCGAACGCCAGCGGTGTGCTCGGCACATCCGCCGCGTCCTGCCACGCGTCGTGTCCATAATGCAGCGCGAAGGGCGCGCGTGCCTCGATGGAAAGCTGCGCGCCCGCGGCCAGATGCACGCACGGCGAATCGTCCCGCCAGTGCACCACGCGCGGGCGCGGCGCGCGGCGATAACGCTCCGCCACGGCCCGCAGGCGTTCGACGGGCGCGCCGCGTTTCGCGGCCAACACGAGCTTCAGGAACTCCGCGTGCGCCCACACCAGCGGCATGGCGCTGCCGCTCGGCCGGCCGGGCGTGAGAAAGCGCTCGGGTATGGGCGCGGTATCCCAGACCTGTTCGGGAATCATGCCGCCCAGGCTGGCACCGCCGAGCATGGATTTGAGGTACGGCAACGGATCCTCGCCCGCATCCAGCGCGTAATGGCCGCGTTCGCCACTCAACAACGGCCAGGCACGGCCGATGCCGGTGCCGTCAAACGGCCGGCCGTCCGCGTGCTCGCCGTAGCCGTCCTCGTTGTAGCGGTGGTAGAAAACCCCGGTGGGTGTGGTCACGCGCAACAGGGCGTCCACGAGTTTCAGCGTGTCGCGGATGCGCCGGTCGTCGGGTGCGCGCAAACCGAGCCGCACCAGATACAGAAATTCCATCCCCAGCAAATCGCGCGCCCGCACGCTCTCGCCGGCGCGGTTCTTGAGGACGACACGGCCGCGCTCCGCAGTCTCGCAAGGCGGCGTGATGCGTACATAGTGGCCGCGCGTGCCGTGCTCGTGATCGAGGTCGGTATCCTCCGCGTATACCCAGCTTTCCACGCGCGCGTTCCAATCGTCGGCCAGCGACAACGCGTAATCCTGTTCGGCGGCATCCAGGAATCGGTGCGCCGCGCCCGCCACCAGCGCCGCAATCGCGGCCGCGAGCGTGAAGGGGTTGGCACCGGCGTTTTCTTCCCAGCGGTCCTGTGGGCTGAAGGGACCGGCCGCGGCGACGAAGCCGAGCGCCGCGCGCACCATGCGCAGGGCCGCGGGGCGCATCTCACCCAGCTCGCCCACTTCGTCGAGCTTGGCCGCGAGCAGCACCGGCAACGCAGCTTCGTCGAGTTGAATGCCGGTCCAGAACGGCCGGCCGTCGCCGAAATTGTTCTGCAGCCAATGTCCGTCGGGTTGCTGCGTGGCAATCAGGTAGGCGAGCATGGCGCGCGCTTCCTGGTGCTGCCCGCAGGCGAGCAACGCAAACCCCGCCTCCACGGCGTCGCGCGGCCAGACCAGATGATAGCCGCCAGGGTCGTCACGACTCGCGCCCCAGGGTGTGCTCAGGCTCGCAATCACGGCGCCCTGATAAGTGCGATCGTCGTGCACCTTGATCACCATCGCCGAGCGGCGCGCTTCACGCGCCAACGCCGGCGTCAGGGACGGCGTCTTGAGGCCGCGTGCCCAACTCCGCCAGCCGGCGATGAACCGGCTGCGCGCCACCTTGTAGCCGGAAGCGAGCGCGGATTGCGCGAGCGTGTGCGCACCCTCGGGTGTCTTGGCAAAGGCGAGCGCCAGCGTGCCGCCGGTTGCGGCCAGTTCGCCGGTGAGCGCCACGTTGCCGGCGCCCGCGGAGGCGTACTGCCAGGTCATCGCGCCGTGTTGATGGAAATCCTGCCAGCCGTCGGACTCACCGACATAGCCGGCGCTGCCGCGCGTGATGCCGCCATCCGCCATGAGCGCGAGTGCCGACTCGCCGTGCGCGGCCATGAGTGCCTGCGGCGCGACCCAGGCGGTGTTGTCGTGGCCGGAGCTGCCGAGATGCGGCGCGAGCAACGCATAAAGTTTGAGACCTTCGCCCTGCAGGCGGTAATGGATCAGCGCTGCGTCACGCAGCGGATCGGTCAGAAACTCGAGCTGCAACTTGTAACGCGCGTGTTCATGCAGCACGCGCGGCAGCGGTATCTCGGGTGCCGGCGTGCTCAGCCGGTAGCGATGTTCGCGCTTGACCTCGACCCAGAAGTCCTCGCCCGCGACGATGAAACCCAGATCCCGGATCTGCGGCAGGCTGCAGGTCGGCCAGAACACTTCATTCAAAATGCCGTAACCGACCGTGAACCACACGCGGCTCGATCCCAACGCGGTGCCGACCACGTCCTTGGCACTGCTCGCCCAGGTGGGCGCATTGCCGGGTTGGCCGGGAGCGTTCATGGCAGATCGCCCGCGGAGATTTTCACCGGGCGCCAGCGGTGACCGGGCGCGAGCAGCCGGTTCTGCCCGGCCGGTCCCTCGGAGCCCGACGCGTACGGCTCCGGTGCGCCGTGCCGCCAGGCGCGCAGCACCGGATCCAGCAGGCGCCAGGCCCATTCGACTTCGTCGAAGCGCAGGAAATGCGAGCGGTCGCCCTCGAGCGCATCCATGAGCAACTGCTCGTAGGCGGAAAATTCCTTGTCGGGATCGCACGCATAAGGCGCGGTAAGCACCACGTTGTGCGCCGTCAGTTTGGCGCCCGGCACCTTGGCGGTCGCCACCAGGTTCAGGCTTTCCTGCGGCTTGAGACGGAACACCATCCAGTTGTTGGCGACGGCGTGGGCACCCGGCAGCACGTCCGGCACCTGCTTGAACTCGACGGCGATCTCCCAGCGGTTGCTTGCCATGCGTTTGCCGCTGCGCAGATAAAACGGCACGCCGCGCCAGCGCCAGTTGTTCACCTCGAAACGCAAGGCGGCGAAGGTTTCGGTACGCGAGTTGTGGGCAATGCCTGGCTCCCGGCAGTAGGCCGGCACGCGTTTGCGGCCGATGCGGCCGACGGCATACTGGCCGCGCGCGCTGTAGCGGTGCACGCTGCGCGCGGTGAACGGCACCACGGCGCGCAGCACTTCGACCTTGTGGTTGCGCAGCACGTCGGCATCCCAGCTCGCGGGCGGCTCCATGGCGGTGAGGCAGAAGAGCTGCATCAGATGGTTCTGCAGCATGTCGCGCAGTGCGCCCGCGTGATCGTAGTAGGCGGCGCGATGCTCGACGCCCAGCATTTCCGGGCAGTTGATCTGTACCTGGGAAATGTGCGCGCTGTTCCACAACGGTTCGAGGAAGCGGTTCGCGAAGCGGAACACCATGAGGTTCTGCGTGGTTTCCTTGCCGAGGAAATGGTCAATGCGCAGCACGTTGTCTTCGGCCCATTGACCGTGAATCTGCTTGCGCAGCGCTGCGGCGCTCGTGAGATCCGTGCCGAAGGGTTTTTCCACCACCAGGCGCCGCCAGCCCCGGGGCGTTTTTGCGAGCCCGGCTTCGCCGAGCGCCACCGCCGCAGTACCGAACAGCTGCGGTGGCAGCGCGAGATAAAACAATGCGGAGCCCTGGATGCGCCGCACCAGCGGAAGCATCTGCTTGGCATCGAGACCGCCACTGATGTAATCCAGGCCGGCGGCAAACCGCCGCGCCTGCGCGGCCTGGTAATCCGGCGCGAACGCGCGCAGCGCCTTGTGGATATGATCCCGGAAACGCTCGCGGCTCCAGGGCTCGATGGAATATCCCGTGATCCGCAGGCCGCGCGCGTAGCCCAGGCGATACAGCCGGTAGAGCGCGGGCATCAGCAGGCGCTGGGTCAGGTCGCCGGTGGCGCCGAGGATCACGAGGTTCGCACCCGGCATGGCCTTACTCCCTGTCCGCGGCGGGTTTTTCATCGTGACCGCCGAACGCGTGGCGCATCGCGGACATCAGCTTGCCGGCGAATTCGTCGTGACCGCGCGAGGCAAAGCGCGCGAACAGCGCGGCCGTCAGCACCGGCGCGGGCACGCCTTCTTCGATGGCCGCGAGCGCGGTCCAGCGGCCTTCGCCCGAATCCGACACGCGCCCGGCGTAATGCGCGAGCGTGGCATCCCGGCCCATCTCGATGGCGGTGAGATCGAGCAGCCACGAACCAACCACGCTGCCGCGCCGCCACAGCTCCACGACGTCGTCCAGCGGAAACTCGTACTGATAACGGTCGGGATGTTCGAGCGGACTGGTTTCGGCATCCACTTCCTGCGTGCGCCTGCCGACGTTGGCCTGATGCAGGATGTTCAGGCCCTCGGCATACGCGGCCATGAGCCCGTATTCGATGCCGTTGTGCACCATCTTGACGAAATGCCCGGCGCCGTTCGGCCCGCAGTACAGATAGCCCTGCTCGGCCGGCGTCGGAGCGCCGCTGCGGCCCGGAGAGCGCGGCGCGGCATCCACCCCGGGCGCGAGCGCGCGAAACGCGGGTTCGAGATGCCGGTAGGCCGGCTGCGGGCCGCCGATCATCTGGCAATAGCCGCGCTCTTTCCCCCACACGCCGCCGCTCACGCCCACGTCCACGTACTGAATCTGCCTGGGGGCGAGCGACTTCGCGCGGCGCAAATCCTCGACATAGTGGGAATTGCCACCGTCAATCACCATGTCGCCCGCGTGCAGCAGCGGCGTGAGCGTATCCAGCACCTTGTCCACCACCGCGGTCGGCAACATCAGCCACACCGCACGCGGACTCGAAAGCGTTGCGACCAGCTCCTGCATTGAAGTCACGGTTTGCGCTCCCGTCCCGGCCGCGGCGTTGCGCGCCTGCGCATCGGTATCAAACGCCACGCAGCGCACGCCGGCCTTCTGCAGGCGTTCGACCATGTTCAGACCCATGCGGCCGAGGCCCACGAAGCCGAGTTGCAAGTCCGCAGCGGAGTTTTTTTGAGCACTCACGTTTCGTTCTCCCACAGGCGGAATCCGCCGACGAACGCATTGGCGTTGTCACCGCGGCGCACGCCCTTGGGCAGTTGTTTCAAAAGCCGCAGGTTGCCGCCACCGAGCATCACGTAATCGGGCTGCAGCGCCGCACGCAGCATTTCGATCTCGGCGAAAACGTTGGCGCGCCAGCGCTGCTTGCCGAGGCGTTTCAGGGCCGCTTCGCTCACGTAATACTCGTAGGTCTTTTTGCGGTACGGCATGTGCGCGAGTTCCATCGCCTGCACCACGCCGTCCACGATCACCGCCGACCCAAGTCCGGTGCCGAGCCCGAGGAACAGCATGTGACCGCCTGCGTAGCTGCCGAGCGCCTGCATCGCGGCATCGTTCGCAAGTTTCACCGGGCAGCCGAAGGCCGTGGCAAAATCGAACCCGATCCAGCCCGTGCCCAGGTTCGGTGGCTGGCTCACGATGCGCCCGCGTACCACCGGTGCGGGGAATCCGATGCTCACCACGTCGTAGCTCCAGCCGCGCAGCACCTTGCGCAAACCCGCGAGCATGGACACGGGCGTCATGGTCGGGCCGGAAACGATCTTCACTTCGCGTGCGCTGCCGCTGCGGCGCGCCTTCACGTGACTGCCGCCCACGTCCAGCACCAGTACGCGCCGGTGTTTTTGCAGCGGGCGCGGACGTTTGCGTGCCTCGCGGTACCAGCGAATCGCCGCGTTGGTTGAAGCATCGTGTGCCAGCGCCTTGGAAGGCGTTTCGATTTCCTGCGCCACGCGCAGCGCCAACTGCTTGCCGAGCTCCACGCCCCATTGATCAAAGGGATTGGTGTCCCAGATCGCCGCCTGCGTGAATACGCTGTGTTCGTACAGCGCTACCAGCGCGCCCAGGCTCGCGGGCGTGAGGCGCTCGGCAAACAGCAGGCTCGACGGCCGGTTGCCTTCCATGACCTTGTGCGGTGCGAGCTGCGCATCGGTGCCTTCGGCAAGCACCTCCGCCAGCGTCTTGCCGATGGCCAGCGCTTCGGTCTGCGCAATCACGTTGGCCAGCAGCAGGTCCTGGTGATTCCCGAGCGGGTTGAGGGCGGTGCCGAACGCGATGAAATCGCAGGGGATCAGGTGCGTGCCCTGATGGATCAATTGATAGAACGAGTGCTGGCCGTTGGTGCCGGGTTCGCCCCAGAACACCGGGCCGGTGGCGTAGTCAACGTGCTGGCCGCCGAGCGTCACGTGCTTGCCGTTGGATTCCATGGTGAGCTGCTGCAGGTAGGCGGGAAAACGCTTGAGGTAATGCGCATACGGCAGCACCGCGACTGTCGCGGTGTCGAAAAAATCCGCGTACCAGACGTTGAGCAGGCCCATGATCGCCGGCAGATTCTGCTCGAGCGGCGCGCTCCGGAAATGCACGTCCATGGCGTGAAACCCGCCGAGCATCTCGCCGAAAGCGTCAGCGCCAATCGCAATCATCGTGGACAAGCCGATGGCGGAGTCCATCGAGTAGCGTCCGCCCACCCAGTCCCAGAAGCCGAACATCTGCTCGCTGGGGATGCCGAAGGCATTCACGGCCTGCTCGTTGGTGGAAAGCGCCACAAAATGCGGGGCTACGGCCTGCTTGCTGCGGCCCGCGGCCGCCAGCAACCAGTCGCGCGCCGTGCGCGCGTTGGTCATGGTTTCAAGCGTGGTGAAGGTTTTGGATGCAACGATGAACAGGGTTTCGTCCGGTCGCAGGCCGTGCACCGCTTCGGAAAAATCCGTGCCGTCCACGTTGGACACGAAGCGCAGCTGCAGGCGGCGGTCGCTGTAGTAGCGCAACGCCTCGTGGGCCATCACCGGGCCGAGATCGGAACCGCCGATGCCGATGTTGACGATGTTGCGGATCGGCCGCCCGCTGTAGCCGTGCCACGCCCCCGCGCGGATCGCGCCGGCGCATGCCGCCATGCGCTTGAGCACCGCCTGCACTTCGGGCACGACGTTCACGCCGTCTACCCGGATCACGGCATCGGCCGGCGCGCGCAGCGCGATGTGCAGGGCGGCGCGCCGTTCGGTGGTGTTGACCTTTTCGCCGACAAACATCGCGTCCCGACGCGCTTCCAGGCCGCGTGCGCGCGCCAGATCGAACAGCAGTTTCAGCGTGGCCTCGTTGACGCGGTGCTTGGAATAATCCAGCCGCCAGCCGGCGGCTTCCGCCGTATAGCGTGCGGCACGCGTCTCATCCTGCGCGAACAGCTCGCGCAGATGCACCGCCCGCATCGTGCGGTAATGGCTGTCGAGCTTCTTCCACGCCACCGATTCGCGCAACGTGCTCATGCGGCGCGCTCCGCACGCTGGCGCACCGTGGCCAGCAGATCCTTCCACGAGGCATCGAATTTCTGCGCGCCCTCGGCCTGCAATTCCGCCGCCAACGCATCCACCTCGAGTCCATGCTGCGCGAATCGCGCGAGCACCGTACGCGCCGTACTGTCATCGGCTGACAGCGAGACCCTGGCCCGGCCGTGATCCGCAAACGCCTGCAGCGTCTTGTCGGGCACCGTGTTGATGGTGAGCGGCGCGATCAGTCCCTCCACGTAGAGCACGTCGCTGGCAGCGGGATCCTTGGTGCCGGTGCTGGCCCACAACAGCCGCTGCGGGCGCGCGCCTGCATTCATGAGCGCCTGCAGCCGCGCCGATTCGAGCACGCGGCGATAACTTGCATACGCGCACGCGGCCACCGCCAAACCAATCTGGTTGTGCATTGCGGCCGGCACCTTGTCGGCAACCAGCACATCCCAGCGGCTGATGAATACCGAGGCCACCGAACTCACGTCCAGCGCCAGCCCCTCCGCTTGCCGCCGTTCCAGCCCGCGCAAGTACGCGTCGGCCGCCGCCTGGTACTGCTTGGGAGAAAACAGCAGGGTGACGTTGACCGGAACGCCGCGATAGGTGAGTTCCTCGATGGCGCCGGCTCCGGCGGCGGTGCCGGGCACTTTTATATACAGATTCGGCACCGCGGCGCGCCGGTGCAGCGCCAGCGCCTGCTCCACGGTACGCGCGGTGTCGTCGGCCAGCAACGGCGACACTTCCAGCGACACCCAGCCGTCCACGCCCTGCGTACGCCGATGCACCGGCGCGAACAGCTGGGCCGCCCGCCGCAGGTCGTCGAGCGCCAGATCAAAAAACAACTGCTCGGGATCCTTGCCGCCCTGATCACGCAAGGCGCGGTCATACGCGCTGCTTTTGCCGATGGCATGATCGAAAATGGTGGGATTGGACGTGAGGCCGGTGACATGACTAGCGTCGCGGCAGGCCTGCAGCCTGCCGTTATCCAGCAGGTCGCGAGTGATGTTGTCGAGCCACAGGCTCTGGCCGAGCCCTTGGACCGCCGAAGTGGAATCTGGGTTCATGATTGTCTGCCTGGCGTGTTTATGCACAATGCAGCGCACCGGCGACGCGCACGCGATGGCCAGCCGGCCTACCGGTCGCGAGGGTCGGTATGCTGAAACGAAAATCACTCCTGTGACGGGACTGGCGCAATCCACGTGCAGACCCGCAGGCTGCGGGAATTCACGTATATCGCGACGCGATACATTGTACTCGCCGCGGATTTGCGCGGCAAACGCGCGGTGTGCGGCGGTGTTTGCACCGCGGTTCTCACACCCCGTATGATGCGAACCCGCATGCGGGCGCGCCGGGAACATTGGCCCGACCACCGCACTTGCGGAACGCGCGCTCCCCGAAATCCGCCCCGATGCTCATGTCGCCGACGCTAAGATATTGCGAGGCCTGTGGCCACCCGACCGAGGAAAAGATTCCTTCCGGCGATCACTTGCCGCGCCGGGTTTGCGCACATTGCGGCCGGATCCATTACCAGAATCCGCGCATGGTGGTGGGCTGCGTGGCGGACTGGCAGGATAAGGTACTGCTGTGCAAGCGCGCCATTGAGCCGCGCGCGGGCCTGTGGACGCTGCCGGCGGGTTTCCTGGAAAACAACGAGACCGTCGAAGAGGGTGCGCTGCGTGAAACCCGCGAGGAAGCGCTGGCGAACGTGAAACATCCGGTGCCGTTCGCGCTGGTCAACGTGCCGCACGTGCACCAGGTTCACCTGTTCTTCCGGGCGCAACTCGAGCACGGCCGACATGGCGTGGGGGCGGAAACGCTGGAGACCGGACTGTTTGACGCCGCCGGCATTCCCTGGGCTGAAATCGCGTTCCCGAGCGTGCGCTACGCGCTCGAGTGCTATCTGGCCGATCGCAGCCGCGGACGATTCGAGTTTCACATCAGCACCTGGCGCCGG